>CAZWSU010000013.1:0-37634 GCA_964636755.1 uncultured Desulfurococcaceae archaeon | reverse complement strand
CATCCCCTATCTCCTCATACCTGTCTTTGAGCTCGTTCAGCCTCTTCATCAAGTACTCGCCTTGCTTAGCGGCGTTTTCAGGGAGCTTCTCCTCTAGAATCACGTCCAGAACAGCTATAGCCGCGGCGACCACTATAGGGTTACCTCCTAAGGTGTTCTCGTGTGCGTCCGGCTCCCACTCAAGCAGCTCAGCTCTAGCGACGCAGGGGCCGAAAGGCAACCCGTTCGCGGCCGCCTTAGACATGGTCATCACGTCAGGTATTACGCCCTCGTAGTGTTGCACCGCCCACAACTTACCTGTTCTGCCAAAACCTGTCTGAACCTCATCTATTATCAAGTAGAATCCATACTTCCTGCTCATCCTATATAGTTCCCTTAAGAATTTCTCAGGTGCTGGTACAACACCTCCGGCACCGAGTATGGGTTCGATTATCGCTCCAGCGATCTCCTCCGGAGGGACCACGTGCTGGAATAAGAAGTCTTCCAAATAGGATAAGACCGCGTCAACACACTCATCACCCTCAAGTCCTTTGAAGGGGCATCTGTAAGTATTTGGGAACGGGACGTGCACGGCTCCGGGCATGAATGGGAAGAACCTCCTCCTAGCACTAAGCTTAGTTGTAGTGAACGATAAGGAACCCATGGTTCTTCCGTGAAAGCCCGGCACAAAACCCAGTATGTATGGCTTACCAGGAGAATGCCACTTAACAGCCTTCAAAGCACATTCTACGGACTCAGTCCCTGAATTACCGAAGAAGATCCTCTTCTTAAAGTCTCCGGGTACTAGCGGGAGTAGCTTCTCAGCGTAAACTATCTGGAGATGGCTGTAGAAATCGCAGGAGTTTGTGTGGTCAAGTAAGTCAACAACCTCTTTAATAGCCTTAACGACTCTTGGATGCCTATGACCAACGTTCGTCACAGCTATCCCAGAACCGAAATCCAGGAATACGTTGCCGTCAACATCCTTAACCCAGACGTAACCAGTCTCCGCAGGAACTAGGGGGGCTGTCCTCGTCAGGGAAGTCGAGAGCAACGCTTCATCACGCTTAATCCACTCGAGAGCTTTAGGACCGGGAGGTGGAACAACTATCAAAGGCCTCTTATAATCCCACAAAATTTAATCACCGATCTTCTTACTGTGAAAGGATTAAAACACAGAATTTACGTAAACAGAATAAAAAATTCACCACCCGTTCATACGTTAACGAGGCATCACCACAAACACTTAATTATCTTTAGTGAAACGAAATACGAATACGCAGAAACCCGCGTGTGGTCCCCCGTGAAGGGAGTGGGGCTCAGTCACTTAAACCTGACAAGCTTTCTCCTATCAAACTTAGGATGCCTTACGTAATCGAGCGCGCTCCCCTTAGCTTCCATAATACGCATGTGATTAATTAACTCCTTGAAAAGACCGCCGGCTACGCCATCCCCGACTAACGCGTAACCCTGCGCGGTCTCCTTAGTTATTTTAGCCCCTGGCAGACCTCCTACTGGCGCAACCCTCACAGAACTCAAAACTGCGGAGTCTTTAATACTGCTCATTAGTAAGTCCCTGATAAAACCGATTCTAGAGAGTCTTCCAGAGTAAAGCACTTCCTTAGGTACCCCCACGCTGTACGTTAGAGCGTGAACAGCTTTCATGACCCCGTCAACCATAGCGTTTAGTAAGTCAAGACATTCAGATCTGGTAGTAGAACACTCTACCAGCTCCTCAGGAGTTCTACAGCCGGAAACGTAGGAAAGCCCACCAGTAAACACGTCGGTTTTTGACCAGTTCTTAACCAACTGAACTAACTCTAGGTCGGCACAACCCATCGATAAGAAGCCCGGGCCAGGCATCGTAGTCCCGCCGAACGCGTCCTTAACGAGACCCTTACTAACCCCCACAACAGCGTTGTAACCAAAACCTAACTCTGACAAGATGAAGGAGACCTCGCTATAAGGTATTCTAAGTCTCTCAGCTTGCAGGTGTGTTGCGAGAACCGTGACCGCTAACTTATCCGCAGTCCCTAAATCAATCTTATTTAACTTCTTGAATTCCTGTACTGTGGGAAGGTTTATGATACCGGGGATGAAGACTACTGGGAGTCGACGTTTCTTAAACTCAATCATCGTTTTAGCCATCGCGTAGTAAATATATGAACCTACGTCACCTCCGGCAACACCGCGCTCAATCTCCTCCTTGGTCGTTAAGAGTATGTAGGTATAGTACCAATCCTCGAAAATGTCGTCAGGTATTTCATCAATGTAAGTTACCTCAACTCCATAACCTGAAGGACCTATGATGAGGTCATACGGAGATAACTTCTCAACGGCTTTTGCGAGTAGTTCAGGCTTGAACGCTACCTCACTAGACTCGAGAACCACTTCACCCTTAACCACGCCATCCTCTAATAAGCATAGATCCATAGTCTTAGTCCCTGGGTCAATCCCTATAACACGAACCAATTACACACACCAAAACACTTTCGTTCTTAGTCATTTAAAACAATATTATTAATATTGTAGCCATACTTACAGTAGGGTTTAAGGGTGTTGCCTGGCGTAGGGAATTCGTGGAAATTGTTGCTCGGTGTAATACACCTTCCTAGATTGCCTAGCACCCACTATGCTGGTGAGGCAGGAGTAGAGGAAATTGCTGAGAAAGCTGTCAAGGAATCTAAAATACTTGAGGAGTTAGGGTATGGCGGTATTATCGTGGAAAACTTCGGTGACGCGCCCTTCCTGAAGAGGGTTAAGGACCCTCTGACTCTGGCAGCGTTTACAGTCATAGCTAGAGAAGTCGTTAAGTCTGTGAGGATTGATGTAGGGATTAACCTCTTAAGGAATTCAGGACTTGAAGCTTACTCTGTGGCCTTAGCTACAGGAGCCAAGTTTATTAGAGTGAACTCACTGGTTGAGACCTTGCTAACAGATTCAGGGATTGTGGAACCTGAAGCACCGAGGCTTAGAAACGTCAGGTTTAACTATCCGGGGGTAAAGATATTCGCTGATGTTGTTTGTAAGCACGGGAGTAGTCTGAGTTACTTAACTTACAAGGAACAAAGCCTTGTTAAGGGTGGTACGGAACCTCTGGAAGAGTTGGTTGCCGATGCGGTGGAGAGGGGAAGAGCTGACGCGTTAATAGTGACAGGACCTAGAACCGGGGAAGAACCTGACGTAGAGTTCTTAAGTAAGGTGAAGAGTATTTCACCCGTTCCCGTCTTAGTAGGTAGTGGCGCGACACCAGAAAATCTCGAAGTATTGTTGAGGAGAGCTGACGGCGTGATAGTGGGCTCATATATTAAAACGAACGGTAAGGCAGGCAATCCCGTAGATTTCGAGAGAGCTAGGAGATTCGTAAGTAAATTTAATGAGGTATTACGGAAGTTGAGGTAGCTGGAGATTAATTCCTAGCTTAGTCTTAGCTTCCCCTCCTTAACTAACCTCGACAAAGCCTCCTCAAAACTCTCCCCAATCCTTAGCACGTACTTAAGGTACGTCCCAGTCCTGCCGACCTCGTCACGCCTACTGAGAAGTCTAACCCTCTCATTGACTACGTTGATTGAGACTCCCAGAACTGAAGCTACATAACCCTCGTAGTTAATGACCGGGGCTTCAAGATGCCCCCTATCGGTCGGGATAATTAGTACTAGGTTTTTATTCACGCCCGGCTTCCTAACACTCCTCTTCAGCTCTTCAAGAGTTACGAGCCCTCCGAACTTATAGAATTCCCATTCCGTCGGGTTGGTCTCCTTAAGAGGAAATGATACTACCTCCCTACCCTCCGGATCTAACTCTATATACGCCTTAGGGGTTGACGCGGGCGTCGCCTTAACTATGTATTGCTTGTGTATGATGTAGTCAAGTCTCTCTAAGCAGAACACGATCCTGTAGGGCTGTGTTAAGTACGTTATGACCACGTCTATGTCGCTGGTCGGCGTCACGTCCCCTCTTGCTAGGGAGCCGTGTACAGCGGCGCTCACGCCGCAGCTACTTAAATCCTCAACTATTCGGGTAGCCCTCGACCTCAGCCTAGCTAGTAAATCCCATCTCCCCTCATCATAAACAACTTCCCTAAACTCAGGGATTCTCTGGATCTTGTGACGCGGCACGGGACTCACGAGTCATCACCCCTTGGTGAGGAGAGCGTAAAAGAAGCCCGTCGTGTTATGTTTGTGGGGCCAGGCCCTCATAGTGCCTGGTAGGAAGCCCTCCTCGTAAGGTCCTTTAATAGGTACTATCTTAGCCTTCTTTTTCTTGACAACACGCTGTATCACGTCCTCACCCTGTTCTTTAAGGAGTGAGCATGTCGAGTATAACAGGTATCCGCCAGGCTTAAGCATCTTCAGACCCGCTAGCAACAGCTCGTACTGAAGTTGAGCCAGCTTAGGAACCTCTTCTTCTAGGAGTCTCCACCTCAGGTCAGGGTTCTTCATTAAGGTTCCGTCGGAACTGCACGGAGGGTCCACGAGGACCCTGTCAGCCACGTTCTCACCAACCATTTTAGGTGCTTCCCTCCCGTCCTTCTCGTAAATCTTAACTATAGTGATTCCTGTCCTCTCAAGCAATCTCCGCATCCTACTGATACGCTTGGTATCCACGTCGAAAGCGTAGATAACTCCTTCATTCCTCATTAACTCACCGATGAGTTCTGTCTTACCTCCGGGAGCCGCTGCTAAATCAACCACTACCTGACCTGGTTTAGGGTCAAGCAGTATAGCGGCTAACGCAGCTGACTCGTCTTGAATAACTATCTTACCCTCTCTTAAGAGTCTAGACTTATCGAAGTTGTAAGGTCCTTTAAACTTTATCACGGTAGGAACTACCTGAGATACTTCAAGATCCTTAACTTTGCTTTCCTTAAGTTCTTTAAGAACCTCCTCAACAGTAGCTTTCAGGGTATTTACCCTTACAGATATTTTCGGGGTACTCAAGAAGCTCTTGAATAGCTTCGCCGCTTCGTCCTCACCAATTAACCCACTTATTTTCTTGATATACCAAGCTGGTAGCAAGTACTTCAGGGTAAGCTCTTCCTCAGCCGTCCTAGGCTTGTACTCGTAACTCGCTAACCTATCTATTAAGTCCCAGAACCACATACCGACGAAGGGGTGAGCTACTTCCGAAAGATATCGGGAGACCTTATTCTTGGTCTTATCGAGATCCCTGAACCTAACCCTATCTTTGCTGAAGACCATCAAGCCAATAAAGACCCTGAGAGCTGCTCTGAGATTAGCTTCCAGAAGTAGTGGGTTGGAAACGCCTGAGAATTCCTTGATTAAGTTGTCTATGATGCCCAGCCTCAACATTATGTTATAGAATATGGCGGTGAGAGGGGGGTCACGCCTGGTCCCAAGAACTCCGAACTCCTTGAAAGCGTTCCTCTTAGCTTGCTGTGAAGGCTTGATACTCTCAGCTAGCTTCACGGCCTTAATCAAAGCAGCTACGTCCACCCACTCAAGCTCGTAAGGCTCCTTTACCATACCGTCCTAACTACCTACACACCTATATTAATTCCAACTATTAACTTTATGATCGAGGACCGGCTTCCAGAACTGAAGGTGAGGACTCTGTTTTAAATACCTGAGTACAGTATAATGTGGGAGGTTAGACGAGTGGTTGGAGAGGAGAAGAAGGAAACCCCTAGGAACAGGGTTTTCGAACCCTACGAGAACCACGGCAGGTATTTGATGCAGGATCCCTTAGTTGAGGTTAGGGAATACCCAGATCACGTGAGGATACTGGCGGAGGTCTCGGATCAAGACCCTAACTCAGTGATTATACGCCCTGTTGATTCCTCGAGAATAGAGATATTTTTCAAGTATAGAGGGCGTAATATCAAGAAGCTAATAACGCTCGCAACTGGTGTCAGTCTAGATAATTATGAGATAAAGGTAAAGAACGGCGTCGCAAAAATAAATCTGCGTAAGAACCCTAGATGAGTAGAGCAGTTTTCAGGAGGTTTTGGGATCCGTAGTTTGTTAGACTTACGCCCAACATCGTATATGCTTAAACATCTCCCACCTTAGAGAGGCGGGCCTGCTTATTGGGTTGTTTCTTTAAATTCTAGAATCAATCTTAGGTTTAGGGGGTTAAGGGAGTTTGAATGTAAGGGGTAGTCTCAGGTACTTAGATAGCGTGTTGATTCTCATGATGATTTTCTCCCTTACTTTATTCTTCCTGTTCCTCATACTCCCTTTAGCCGACATGATCTCACTCCCACTAGCCTTCACGCTGGAGAGATTAGTCAGCGGTACTAAAACAGGTTATTCGCTTATCGAGTTATTCAGCGATCCCAGACTCTTCAGAACATACTCCACCACGGATCCCGTGAAAATATCTCAGTTAGGTAATGCTACGCTAGTTAACTTTATAGGATGGAATTTCGGGGTCATACCTAATACTCTGATAATAGCTTCCCTAGTCACGTTAAACACTACCGTATTAGGTTTGGTCGTGGCTTTCATAATGGCACGTTACGATTTTAGGGGTAAGTTACTCATGCGTGTCATAGCTTACATGCCGTTATTAATGACCCCATTCGTTAACGCGTTCGTCATAAAGAAGCTGTTCTCGTTTGACGGGCTCTTCTCATACATTATTAACACGGTGATCGGCTTGCCTCTCAAGATCAACGTGGACGGGATGTTCGGCGTCATATTAACTCAGTCTATGGCTTTCTGGCCTATAGTGTACTTAAACGTGTACTCAAGCATGATGTTGATAGACCCGAGTCTGGAAGAGCAAGCCGAGAACTTGGGTGCTAGGGGATTTAAGCTCTTCAGGAGTGTCACGTTACCTCTCTCATTACCTGGTCTAGCGGCGGGTGCCGCGGTAGTCTTCATTTTCTCTATGGAGGATTTGGGCGGTCCGATAGCTTACGGCTTCTACGACGTACTCTCCTACAGCATCTACAGCAACATCAAGGCCGCTCAAAATATAGGTGAGGTTGGGGCTTACGTCGGTGCCTTATCCATAGTCTTGCTGTCCCTCGCACTAGCCATATTCTTCGGGATTAAGAAGTATGTGTCGCTGAGGCAGTACGCTATGTTGAGTAGGGGTGGTAGGTGGATACCTAGGGTTAGGAAGCCTAAACTAGTCGGTAGCCTGATAATATACTTGGTAGTGCTTCCCGTTATGTTATTCACGGCCATGCCGCAGATAGGTGTTTTCATAACGGCTTTCAGTGTTAGGTGGTCTAGAGCATACCCGGAGGGCTTCACCCTAGAACACTTCGCGAACATACTCACGAACCCCGACGTAGTAACAGGCTTGAGTAATAGTCTCAGGTATGCGGCGATAGCTACGACCCTAATAACGGTGTTAAGTCTTTCATCAGCTTACGTGGCTGCCAGGAGCAGGCTTCAAACATTGAATGAGGTCTTAGACTTGATTAGCACGTCACCGCTGGCCATACCGGGACTGGCGATAGCTTCCGGATACATAATATTGTTTACTTCATGGCCGTTCAAAGACACTTTCCTAGACCCCCTCTCAATTTACGGCCCGTGGTTGCTGGTCGTCCTGGCTTACACGGTTAGGAGATCGCCTTTCGCTACCAGAGTGATTTACGCGGGCCTACAGCAGATACACGTGGCTTACGAGGAAGCTGCGATGAACTTAGGCGCTTCGAGACTGAGGACCTTAGCAACTGTAGTCATACCACTACTAGGTCTTAACATCCTCAGCGGCGCTTTACTAGCCTTCGTGTATTCGGTAGCCGAGACAAGCGTTTCAGTTACTGTGGGGGCTATAGTAGCTGGTCAAAAACCCCTCACCGCCGTCATGCTGGACTTCCTGACCGGCGGGCGCTTAGCGGGGCTTCAGTTAGCTGCCGCCATGGCTGTCTTAATAGTGGTGACGCAATTATTAATAATCTTCGTGACCAATGTATTCTTGAAGCAGAGGTATGCGTTCATAGGTGTGTGAGAATGACCAGAGTTAGCTTGAGAAAGGTAGTGAAGAGATTCGGTAACGTATACGCGGCTAAAGACGTAGAGCTAGACATCGCTAAGGGCGAGTTCTTCACGTTGTTAGGGCCCTCGGGCTGTGGCAAGACAACCACCCTGAGAATAATAGCTGGTTTTGAGTACCCTGACTCAGGGCAGGTGTTTTTCGACGATGAGGACGTCACGTACACCAAGCCTTACGAGAGAGGTACCGCAATGGTTTTCCAGAACTACGCTTTATGGCCTCACATGAGCGTCTTTGACAACGTAGCTTACGGGCTTAAGATCAGGAAACTACCTAAAGAAGAAATTAGGAGTAGGGTTTTAGAGGTTCTCGACTTAGTAGGTTTGAGGGGGTTGGAGGATAGGTACCCCCTGCAACTCTCGGGCGGTCAGCAACAGAGGGTTGCGTTAGCTAGAGCTCTCGTAGTAGAACCTAAGGTCCTCTTACTAGATGAGCCTTTGAGCAACCTTGACGCAAAGCTTAGGATTAGGATGAGGGAGGAAATCAAGAAAATACAGAAAACGCTAAACATAACGACGATCTACGTAACACATGATCAGGAGGAAGCCATGAGCATTTCTGACAGGGTTGCAGTCATGAATCAAGGAAGAATACTTCAGGTAGGGACCCCTCAAGACATTTACTTTAGACCTAAGAACGTCTTCGTTGCGACATTCATAGGCAAGTCAACACTACTTCAAGGTAAGGTAGTCAAGAGAGACGCTGATATGGTGGTGGTGGATGTAGGTGGTGAAGCAAGAATCACTGGAAGATTAGGGAGTGATTCAAGGATTAAGGAAGGGGATGACGCGGTGCTCGTCATTAAGCCCGAGGACTTCACAGTAGAGCCTCCTGAAGAACACTATAACGCAATAGAGGGTGTGGTGGAGTTCTCCATGTTCCTAGGCTCATTCACTCAATTAAGGATGTCTGTCGCAAACCAGAATCTGAAGGTCTTCATCGATCCAAAGAAAGAGGTTAAACCGGGCAGTAAATTCGTTATATACGTTAAAGTAGATGATGTACTGGTGTTCCCCAGGAGTGAGGAAGGAATTCTTGAGATAGCATAATCACTTATTTAAGCTTCCTTGAATATAGTAAGTGAGGGTCCACTTTGAGGAAGCTCACTTCAATACTGTTAGGTCTCTTGATTTTAAGCGTCCTCACCCAGCTGGAACTACCTACTACGAACTTAAGTAGAGCGTATTTAGATACTGGAGCACCGCCAGACATTATAAGAATTGAGGATCCCACATACTGCCTTCCGGCAGTGCTTACAAGGGACTCAACACTTAACATATTCTTGAGGTATTCAGGTCAGGAAATTCAGGTATTGGGTGTTAGGTTGTACGGTGTGGGCAGGGAGTACGAGGCGAGTAACTTAACCGTTACTACGGGATCTGGCACAGCAACTATTGAGGTGTATTTATCCCCGGATCTTGGGTCAGGACTCTATACTGTAGTGGTTGAGGCGGTGGTTGACGGCACTAGGTATGAGGTGGTCAGTCCTAGGAGTTTGTGGGTTGTTGAGGAATACCCTACCTCACTTAAGATAATGCATCTCAGCGATATCCACATCGGTATTTCCATGGATAATTGGTGGGCTTCTGACAGGTATGAGAGGTATGTGGCTTTAGCGAATTATATTGAGCCAGACATAATCTTGATTACTGGCGATATCGCTGACGTAGGTAGTGATATATACTCGTACAGAGACTTCATGAGGATCACTAACAAATTCCTGAGACCGACCTTCTGCGTCCCCGGTAACCATGATTGGTCGCAGGTAGATAGTTTAAGCAGCTTCTACAAGTTGTACGGCACGTACGTTGGTCCTCGCTACTGGGTTAGGGAAGTGGGGGATTTTGTTTTAGTAGGGCTGGACACAGGTTACGGTGGGGTTCTAGACACGGAACAGCTGACTTGGCTTAACACTACTTTAAGCGCCTACAACACGTCTGAGAAGAAGGTGCTCATACTAATGCATCACCCGCTCTTCACAGGTTTCGGCATACTGTCAGGTAATTCCTCGAGTTACCAGTCTTTGCTGGGTTCTATGTACCCTAGCTGGCGCGAGAACTTAGGCGTGACGCTCACCTTCCTTCAAATCATAGACCGTTACCCCAACATAATAGGGGTCTTCTCAGGACACATACACACTGACTCAACACTCTTATACGCTTACAGAACGTGGTTCATGACCGTGACCACGGCTGACGGCGGTACGTCTCATTACAGGGGTTACAGGCTTTACCAAGTTTACGTTAACGGTACTGTGAGAGCTATTAACTACGGTGGGGGAACATACGCCGAGAACGCTTCATACCCTGCTGACGGCTTCAATCTTAAGGTGGTCACCGACGCTAACCTAACGCTGTACGCTAACCTAATATCAACTACTTCACAATTACCGCTCACAACCGATAACTTCACGCTCTACTTCTTCTTAAATAAGACGCTTGATGTATCGTTGTACAAGCTCTACGCAAGATATAACACGACCAACGTAGATTGCGAGCACGCAGTATACGGAGACTTATGGCTAGCTAAATGTAGCGTGCCATTAAAGCAGAACATGAAGCTATACTTAATCTACTCATCATATCCGGATGAGACACCGCCCTCAGTTCAAATAACGTACTACACCCCCACAAAACCTATCTCAGGAAAAAGCGTGGTGACCGTATACATAACAGCGTCAGATCCTGGCTGGGGTCTTGACACAGTTAAGCTACTCTATAAGAAGCCCGGAGACCCTGAATGGAGTGAGGTAGCTGTTCAAGAATCTCAAGGAACCTACATAGCTCAAATACCTCAACTAACAACTAATCAAGTAATAATAAAAGCTGTAGCTACCGACATAGCCGGGCACGTGGCAGAGACTCAAGAAGTAACCATAAACTATGTGGAGGTAACGACAACCCCGACAACGACGCCGACCACTACACCGACAACTCCGACAACAAACACCACAACTACACCAACTACGACGCCCACGACCACGCCTACGATAACGCCCACAACTCCCACCACACCAATATCGACACCGACAACTACCTCATTCCCGCAGTTGCCGGGACCGGTCATTGAGTGGTGGTTGTTGGTAGGGGTCTTGATTGCGGTAGTGGCCGTAATAATTATCTTAGTAGTGGTTAGGGGGCGTAAATAACCGTAACAACACAGTTTTTCGCCTAAAGTCTAGGGCTGCTTTTTACGTTGGAGGTATGTTAAGACAGCTACTCCTACATTATATAATACGATGTTGTATAGTTCTAGCAAAGCTATGGAAGGCCACTTAACCAGGAGTGAGCCGCTCAAGCTAAGAATGAAGAGTAGTAGGAAGAAAGCACCATACTTACTCATTCCCTCCGCGATTAGTGAGATCCCTATGAATAGTAGACTTATAGTCATTAACGCGAAGAACTCGTAGGAGACAAATCCGTGAGGTTTCGTGCCCTCTGGGAAGACACCTATCAGTAGTAGGTGGAGGATAGCGATTAAGAAGATGCCGAGACTCATGAAACTGATCCTAGACTTAAAGAAGTCTAGCAGACTCGGTATGTATGTTAGTGCTGTGATGGCGGCAAGTATCAAGCCTGTGTTAAACACATAATTGTTTTCGAGGCCCACCCTGCCTAAGTCACTTAACGCGTTCTCGAACACGTTGAACCAGGGGTTGATCAAGATTGAAGCGAAGATGAATATGTACGCAATAATGAAAGCTAACAAACCGTTGTAACGAAGGTATTTAGTGAGAGATTTGCTCAGAGTAGATCCCTATAAAATAATTAGCTGGTGAATATAAGCTCTATTTGACGCGCTCCTATCGTAGGGGATGAAGGTCGAACGTAAATAAGTGTGTTTACGTTATGCTTATTACCTAAAATAACTATGTTAACTAGGTAAATTACGCCGTTAGGGGGATTCAAGTGTTGCTAAGAATACTTAAGGCTGAGGAAGCTGTCGGCAAAGTTCTCGCATATGATGTTTCCCTAGTGACTGAATCTTTCAAGGGAGCTCTCCTGAGGCGTGGGCACGTCATAACTAGCTCAGACGTTGAGGCGCTTAAGAAAGCGGGGCATAACTACGTCTACGTTTACGATAGTTTAGGAAGTGTGGTAAACGACTTGCATGAGGAGGAAGCGGTGGTTGAGCTAGGTAAGTATTTAGCTGGCAGTAACGTTGAGGTTTCCTTAGGTGATGAGGGTAAGGCAATCCTTAAATCCACCGTCCGGGGCCTCCTAAAAATTAACAGTTCTTGCTTGGAGAGAGTGAACTCCACAGGGGTTTTCGTGGTCGTTACTAAGCGTAAAGGCGTGGCCGTTGACGCAGGCAGCGTCGTCGGCATCGTTGATTTAGTACCGCTCGCCGTGCCTAAGGACTACTTAAGCAATCTACTCACAGAGTTAGGGGGTTGCAAACCGGTTATTGAGGTAAGTCCTTTCAATAAGTTGAGGGTAGGTGTCGTGATCACCGGTACTGAAGTTTTTGAGGGTTTAATAGAGGATAAGGCTTCGCCAGTTGTTGAGAGTAAGGTCTTGGAGTATGGTGGGTTAGTATCGGAGGTCGCTATGGTTCCCGACGACTCGACACGGATTAAAGAAGCCATAACCAGGTTTTTAAGAGAATACGACGCTGTGATCGTGACGGGAGGGATGAGTGTGGACCCAACAGACCTAACACCTAAGTCTATTGCTGAGGTAGCTGATGAGGTCGTTATGTACGGGATACCCATCAAACCCAACACCATGAGTATGGTAGCCTATGCTCAGGGAAAGCCGATAATAGGGGTTTCTTCAGCGATAATATATTATAGTAGGTGGAACATCCTAGACGTGTTATTACCTTGGGTGATGGCTAAGGAAAAAATAGATAAAAAATACTTGGTTAGTTTAGGTGAGGGCGGTTTGACGGATGAGTTCCTTAAGGGCAGGGGTTGGCGTTGAGTTCTTTACTGATCCTTAAAGACAGGTTCGGGAGAGCCGTAGACAGATTCAGGGTGAGCGTTACCCAGAGATGTAATCATGCCTGCATATTCTGCCATAGGGAAGGGATTTTCAGGTTTGAGGAGGAGGCTCTAGGTCCAGGTGATTACGGCTTCTTAGCGAAAGTCTCTAAAACTCTCGGTATAAGTAAGTATAAGTTAACGGGTGGCGAACCCTTAATAAGGAACGATATAGCGGAGATCGTCAGGGAATTGAAGTTCTACGCTGACGAGGTCTCGCTCTCAACTAACGGTTCATTACTTAAAGGTAAGGTACGCTCCCTAGCGGATGCCGGGCTAGACAGACTAAACATAAGTCTCCACTCACTCAGGGATGAGGTGTTCACCTACATCGCTAGAGCACCGTTAAAGCCTGTGATGGAAGGACTTACCGAAGCACTTGACGTAGGACTTAACGTGAAGATAAATTTCGTTGTCATGAGGTCTAACGCTAACGAAATCTCGAGACTACTTGACTTCGCGACTAGCGTGGGTGTTTCCGTGAATTTAATAGAGTTAATACCTTTAGGAACCCCTCAACACGTGTATGAGAAAGAGTACGTGAGCCTTAACGAGGTGGAGGGTCTGGTGGAGCGGAGGGCTGTCAAGAAGTACTATAAAGACTTCCAGAATCGACCGACCTACGTGTTAGATAGTGGTACAGAAATCACTTTGATTAGGGGTTACGGAAACCCATACCTCTGCAGCGGGTGTACACGCTTAAGACTCACACCCAGTGGGAAAATCAAGATATGTATTTTCAGGGAGGATATGTTTGTTGACGTTAAGGACGCTATAAAGAACAGAGACTTCACTACCTTAGAAGAAGCACTTAAGAAAGCTACTTTATTAAGAGAGCCGTATTTTAAGTAGTGGGTGTTCGCGTTGAGTGTTAGAATGGTCGACGTTTCCTCTAAACCAGAGGTCTTCAGGGAAGCTGTAGCCGAGGGCTTCATAAAGCTTAAGAAAGAGACGGTGAGGCTCGTGAGGGAGGGCTTAGTAGAGAAAGGCGATGTTCTGACGGTCTCCTCAGTAGCTGCTTTACTAGCCGTTAAGAAAACACCTGAGTTACTCCCACTAACACATAACATACCAATAACGCATGTCTCCACCTCATATGAGGTGCTCGACGACGGGATAAAGGTTACTGTGATGGTGAGAACCACCGCGAAAACAGGGGCTGAGATGGAGGCTCTTGCAGGAGTTATGACAGCACTGCTAAACATATGGGATATGGTTAAAAAATATGAGAAAGACGAGAGCGGTCAGTATCCTGAGACGGTAATAAGTAACGTGAGGGTTGTTAGGAAGACGAAAGAGACTTAATCAAATCTTCGGTCTTCTTATTCTCCGTCCGTCACCTAAGACCCAGAACTCCCCGTCACTCCTGACCTCAAGTTTTGATATAGGGACCTCATGCTTAACTCTCTCCAACACGTACTCAGCTGCTTTAAAAGCCTCACCCCTACTCTTAGCGGTGACGAATATGTATATTGTCGGGTCACCCGGCCTTAAGTTACCCACCCTATGAACTACTACCACGTCCCTAACCCCGAATTTCTTGACGGCTTCCTCACCGATCTCTCTCATCTTACTTAACGCGTAGTTCTCGTAAGCTTCGTAAACCAGCTCGTTAACGGATTCCTCGTCAACCAACCCCTTAACGAATCCCATGAACATGACTAACGCTCCGCAACCGTCTCTCGAAGAAGCCCTAGATAATTTCTCAAGATATTCGTTAACGTTTAACTCACTCCTCATTACTAACGCTTCAACAACCATTTCGTTAACCACCAGCGGCTGGCGGTAATAAAGTAACCTCGTCTTCCTCATTAAGTAGGTATTCCTCGTTAACTAAGCTATCGTTGACTAATATTATGATCGATATGTTGGCTTTCTCCACATTTTTGAGAAACTCGTTAAACCAGCTGAGCTTACTTGATAAGAGGTTTAGTAATTCCTTAACCTTCACAGGACCTCCTAACAAGACGTTCACAGACTCAACCCCTGCGAAATCTCTCAGTATGCCGAAAAACCTCACCTTCATTTCGACTACCTACATAGTATTATTCATAAACCAGTAATAAGTGCTTAGCCATCATAATAGTTTTATTAACACCATAATAATGTAGTTATTGTGGATGGACAGGATGCTGAGAGTTGATGTGAGATCCGCCGGTTATAGGGTTGGTGAGGCCGTACTAAGGGAGACCTGGTTTAGAGGCGGTGAGGGCGAGTTAATACTTGTCGGCGGGGCTTCAGGATCCGGTAAGACCACACTACTACTCACTATTTCAGGAATCCTCTCTTCACTTTTGGGTGGCTGGGTTGACGGCTCAGTGATCATCGGGGGTGAGGACTTACTTAAAAGTGATTCTCCTGCTTCGAGGTTTGTTGGCCTAGTACTTCAGGATCCGGAGAAACAAGTCTTGATGCCTACCCCGTTAGATGAGGTTCTCTTCACGCTGGAGAATTTAGGGTTTGACGAGAGTGAGGCCTTGAGTAGAGCGACTGAGCTGTTGAGAAGGTTCGGGCTCTTTGATAAGAGACTTGATCACGTGGAAACTCTTTCAGGGGGCGAGAAGAGGAGGTTATCTCTTGCCTCAGCGATATCTCATAGACCGCACCTAGTCATGCTTGACGAGCCCACGGCTTCCATGGATCCCTGGGGTATAAGGGAGGTTAGGAGATTCGTGACTGACTTAATTAAGGAGGGTAAGACGGTCTTGATCGTTGAGCACAAGATTAAGTATTTCCTAGACATGGCTGATAAGCTAGTGTTGTTGAGTCTAGGTAGGAAGGTCTCAGAATATTCCAGGAACGAGCTCACGTCAAGAGATCTACTCAAGAAACTCAGGGGGGCTGGCTTAGACGTTGAGCCTGTTCACGAAATACCTGAAACACCGGGTAGCAAGGGACGGAGAATCAGTGAAGTCATACTTACTGTTGAGGGTCTTGAGTGCTGGCATGATCGTAGAAAACCTCTCCTCAAAGAAGTTTCTTTCGAGTTGAGGAGAGGTGAGGTTCTAGCTTTAGTAGGCCCGAACGGCTCGGGTAAAACCACCTTACTTAAAACTATAGCGGGGTTTCATAAGGGTTACTCAGGGGAGATAGTTTTTCGTGACGGCGTGAGGAAGGCCTTCTACGTTAGTCAAACACCTGATTACATGTTTCTTGAGAATAGCGTTGAGAGAGAGTTGAGACTCGCCGCGTCTAAGACGGGACGCAGTCTTGAGGAGGTGGCAGGTAAAGTACCTTTTTATGAGGAGAGGAAGCACTACCCTCCATACAAACTGAGTCTGGGTCAGCGCAGGTGGTTAACGCTAGTCATCGCGTGGGCTCACAAGCCTGACATAATATTGATGGATGAGCCTACGGCAGGGCTGGACTTAGGCTTGCTTAACTCCCTGTTCGAGCACGTAAGGGGGTTGAGTGAGGGCGGTGTTTCCTTCATAATATCCACTCACGACCCAAGAGTCCTCTTAGGACTAGCTGATAGATCCCTAGTAATTGATGGCGGTAGAGTTAAGGAGTTAGAACCCTATAAAGCGGCTTTAATGCTTGAGAGTATAGCGGGTGTTTATTGATGAAGGCTAGGTATAGGGAATCAACACTATTCTTATACGCTTTAGGAGCCTCACTACTAGCGTTCGTGGCTAGCTCTGTCAAGTCGTTAATACTTCCTTCACTAATTAACGGAATCCTAGGTTTTGCTTTAGGAAGCAAGAAAATGCCTCAAAAATTGTTAGTGGCGCTCTTAGTGCTTAACGTGTGGGGAGCGTTCATTAACGGGCTCTACTTCCATAACGTTGGTGATGAGATCATATCCATTCAAGCAGTAACTATCAGGAGTGGAGCTATGGAGTCCTTCCTGATAGTCACTCTGAGATTCTTTCTTATAGTTGGCTCCACCCTACTCATGCTAGGCTTAGTTAACGTGAGAGACTTAATAAAATCACTGGAGAGGGATTTGAGGATTCCTTCAGGAATAGCTTTCTCGATAGCGTACGCGTTCAGATTATTCCCTCTGCTGAGTAAGGATTTAAGCGAGATTCGTATTGCTAGGAAAGAACGAGGACTCGCCTCAGTAGTGTTAAGTCCTAAGCACTTAAGAAGCATCCTACTCCCGATGCTCAATATAAGTTATGAGAGAGCTGTGTGGGGCGGTATCTCCGCAGAACTCAGGGGCTTAAGACTTAGGAGGGTATCTAGGAGGAAACCCTTAGGTCTCGGAGATCTCATCATATTGTCAGCCCTAGTCCTGCAATGGATTATCTCCTTCTACCTCTGAGATTAGTGGAGTGTCGTCCTGATATTACAAAGCTATAAATGTTTTTATTCTCTGATTATAATAGTATAGTGGTGAGGTCGTGTGAGGACCGCTAGATTTACGAGTATAGACTTAGCTTTACTAGCAGTTGCGGGAGTCATAAGCGGTGTTATATTCACTGCTACTTGGACGATATATAACGTGTCGGAAGTCCTCGCAGGACCTGTAGGCGCTAGAATAATTAGCTATGGTTTGTGGTTTATTGGAGCCCCCTTAGCTGCCTCACTCCTGAAGAAACCTCTATCAGCTTTCTTAGGGGAGTTCCTTGGCGCTCTAGTCGAGACTTTAATAGCTCCTGCAGGCGGTATCACGAACGTGATTTACGGATTTGCTCAAGGACTTGCTTCAGAGCTAGGATACTTCTCGTTCAGGTATAAACGCTGGGACATACTCTCAGGAGCTTTTGCTGGGGCGTTAGCCGGTATCCCTGCGGTAGGCTTGGACGCACGTCTCTTCGGCGTGGTAGGGACGCCCCTAGAGATGGGTTTATGGGTCATAGCCGCATGCGTTAGCGGAGCTATCTACGGTGCCGTAGTCTCAGCCGCGGCTCTAAGCCTGAGAAAATAGTTTTTTGAATGTAGAGTGGCTGTCTTAGTTTTCATGATCATTGATGTTTAAGCTCTCTCAGTGTTATTAGGTATGATGATATTATATATCTGTCTAGGAAATTTATGAAGTCCAGAAGCTACGCATTTGTTGGTGTACTCGGGGTTCCGAGACCCGTGGAGCTATGAAGTCCTGGCGACAGGAGCGGAGCCGCTGTGGTAAGGGAACTCAGAGACTGTGAGAAGTAGATGATAAGGATAAGGATTAGATAAAATGCACCACAACCTACCGAGAAGCGGAATCACTCAACGCAAATAAGAGCTTTTTCAAGAGCTTTGATAGCGCTTGTCGAGAAAACGTAGAGTACGGGTTCTATACCTAGCCCGCCAGCATCAGCTATCACGTCAGGTTCTTCACTCAACCTTGAAACAACCTTCTCTAAGGTTGTGAAGAACTCATCAATTGATTTGTGAGGGCCTGTCCTCACTACTTTTAGATTAGCAGAACTCAATTTATTAATGCATCCCTCGTCATACTTGATCGCTATAGCCGACCTAACCCTCGGGAACTTGCTCATAACCTTGAGTAGTACGTTGGCCGTATGCCTACTACCGCCTTTAATAGGTTCTCCGGCCGCGATCACCCTATTATCCGATTTAACTATTCTTCCGGAGAAGCCTGCTACGTCGCGAAAGCTTTTCGCGTTAGGAGGTGCTGAGACTATGTTCATGCCTACCTCAGGGATTATCTCAGTCGCTTTGGGATGGAGGCACAGGATCTCGTATGCCGCTTTAACCTCCTCCACGTAAGGATCCCTAACCTCCTCGAATAGCTTGAAGCAAACATCGCAGTTCGCCGGGACAGTGGAGGATACCCTCTTATGAGCCTCGCAGAGCAAACCCCTCCTCAAGATAGAGTTTAGGAAGCTACTCACCAGCTCTAGGTACTCGCGTTGGTTATTGCTAGCTAGCTTCTCTACTAAAATCTCAACAACCCTTGAAACTTCGTCCACGTCTAATCCTAGTCCCTCAAGTCTTTTCAGGTACTCTGTGTGGCTCACGCTCATGTACTTACTTATCATAGGTTGGGAAATGCCTAGCAGCTTAGATATGCGTAATTGGCCGAAGCCTCTCTCACTTAATTTATGAGCTAGCAAACCCCTCAGCTCAGGAATCACGAGCTCGCTAACTAAGTCATGCGGTAGCAACACCACCCCCGACAAAAATAAGTTAAACAACCTTAAATGGTGTGTGGTAAGGTCTTAAGCGTTGTTTAAGAACTCTCACAACCGGTCTTAGAAGGGGGTAAGAGTAGTGAGGGGCACTCCATACAACCGCTCTCTAAGTGCTTCACATGTATACAGCACGTAGCAAAACCCTCATCCCTCTCGTTAACGAGCTTTACGTACAGGTACTCTCCTCTCAAGTCCGCCTCCACTCTAGCAACATTTTGAGTAATTCTGTGAAGACATAGATCATAACTCCTCCCGGCATACCTGACGGAAAGCGTTACCTCATACAAACCCTCAGACTTCCTAACCTCCTTAATACTCACCCCAGTTACACTCTCCAACTCCAACCCCCTAACAAAATCCTTTCCGGAGAAGATAAGCTTAACTTTCCAGTAAGTTAAGTTTCTATTATGAGGATGGTGTGCGTGAACATGAGGATAGTGGTGTTCGTGGGTCCCGGTGCCTCAGGCAAGACTTCCCTCACAGCCGCTTTCGGTGATTGGTTGGTTAGAGAGCTTAACGCAGACGTCAGAATAGTAAACCTGGATGCAGCGGTGGAGAAACTTCCTTACGTTCCGGACCTCGACGTGCGTGAATTAATAGATTTCAGGAAGTTGATGAGTGAGGAGGGGTTAGGCCCAAACGGGGCAATGATTAAAGCTGTTGATATGTTAGCGGGGAAGAGCAGGGAGCTACTTAATAGGCTGAGGAGGTTGAGAACGGATTACATTCTCGTAGATACTCCTGGGTTGAGCGAGTTATTCTTGCTACGTGATTCAGGACCTAAAATGATTAAAGTGTTTAAGAGGGTGGCGTTACCTCTAGTCATTTACTTAAACGACGTGGCGGTGAGCAAGTCAGTAAGCGAAACTATAGTGGCTTACTTAATGAGCTTAGTAGCTCGCTTAAGACTTGACGTCCCAGTAATCCCCGTCCTCAGCAAGTCAGACCTTCTTAAACGACAATTAAAGAAGACATTCCTAGATGAGGTGAGTAGTTTAGTGGAGAAGACCGACCAGGGTGGATTACTCAGCGAGTTAACGAGCGAGCTTGCTAAGATTCTGAGGATGTACGCGATACCGACACGCATGATAGCTGTGTCAGCAGTAACGAGGGAAGGTCTCCAATCCCTTTACTCAGTTATTCACGAGGTATTCTGCGCGTGCGGCGACCTAACCTGAGATTAGCCTGAATAAAGTGTTTCTGATGTCAGCTAATCTAACGAATGTCTTAGCGGCGTTTGCAGAAATCCTCAGGTATTTCTCGGGCTCGTCATGATAGATGCTAATTACCTCACTTAATTTCTTGCTGAATTCCCCGTATTCTTCCTCGTCCACCTCATCGGCTTTAGGGTTAGTATAAATATCTATGAACTCCGAAATATCTTTCCCAAAAAGCCAGCCGTTGTACCCGTCCTTAATCATCTCTAGAACCGCGCCGTCTCTAGACGCTAGCGTAGGAGTTCCGTTAATCCCTGCCTTCATGAAGCTAGTGCCTGACGCTTCCCAACCCGGGAAGGGCGTGAATAGTAGTAGGTCAGAGCCTCTTAGTAAGTACTTAGCGTCTTCCAAGCCGTAATTATTCACGTACACCACGTTCTCGTACTCCCTAGATAACCTGAGGAATTCTCTCGCGTACATCTTCCCGTAAATGTCTTGGGGGTGAGGCTTGCCCCCCAAGACGTAGAAAGCTTTCAAGTCTTTATTATCTTCTATAAACCTCGTTATGAAGTAGGGTCTCTTATACTTAACCACCCTCCTAACCCAGGTGATTACGGGGGTTCCGGGCTCAGGCAATTTCTTAACGCCTAACTTCTTAAGATACGTGATTAACTCCTCCCTAAGCCTCCCCCTAATCTTCGCGTACTCTTCGAGATCCGTACTATCCCTCAAAACGTAATTAAGTATTTCCTTATCACACCACCTACTCAAACTAACGCCGTTGGTCACGTCAATGAGTCTGTCAGCAACGCTAGGCAATACGTTCCTCATTATCCTCAACTGCTTCCTCGACACAACATAGCTCTTAGGCACTAACTTGATTATACACTCAGTTAAGTTCACGTAGTTGTCCCCGACACAACTCTTAATTCTTTCCAAGCCAAACTCTGAAATCAGCCACTCCCTATGAACCACTGGGTGCGCCCATGGTCCGGGTGAGTGAGTCACGAACTTGACTTTAGATACGTCTTTGAGAGCGAAAGCCGCCATACCAGCGAAACTCTCCTGAAGGTGTATCTCCTCAATATACCCTAACAAGCCAGACTCGATTAGTTTCGCCGCGCCCTTACTCAAGATAAGGTATTTTAAGAACATTTCCTCAGCGTTCTTATCCACGTATAGCTTCTTAGTAAGCTCCACAGCCCAGTGAGGCTCCAGAACCCTTAACAAGACTAGTTTAGACCCGAATACCTCGAACATCACGGAGTCTAAGGATACGGGCTCCTTCCTCACCTCTATAGTGAAGGAACCTAATCTACTCCCGTCAGATAAAACCCAGTCATCTCTAACCTCGGCGAGATCCCCGTCACTCACCTCATACGAAGCATAACCACCGGGATGATATAACGTGATTACGGCGTAGTCTATGCCCATAGACCTGGCCTCAACAAGCTTATCACCCTCAAGAACCCCTAAACCACCAGCAAACTTCGTAAGCCCCTCAACAGCTATTTCAGGAGTCACACTCACGTACATAAAAGTCCCTACCGAATATACTGAGCGTTAATAAAATAAGCTTTACGAAATGTTTAGTGAGTCACGCTCCCTTCTTGATACATCTTAACCGCCGCGGAAGAGCCTGAAGACTAGGAGCTCGTTATATGAGCACACGTTTTCAGAGAGCTTCAATGTCCTAGACCCATCACTCACGGATACAGCTTCCAGATTCACTCTAACCCCCTTCAGGTCGAAAACCCTAGTTATTAAGTCTCCCACGCTGACGCACTCCTCCACCTCCAAGCACACGACCTCGTCAAGAATCCCGACTGCTTTAACACATACCTTATGCATTAGGGACGGACCCTGTACCTAATTCTTTCAACTTCCCTAGCTAACTCCTCTATTCCTAGCTTTGATAAGGTTTCCTCCCTAGGTATCCCCAACTCATCCCACCCTAGCTCCTCGTAGTAACTGATTAAATCTTTCCTCACCTCTTCTCTCTTAGGTGCCTCACCCTTCTTAGGTCCTGAAGTGAGGGGTTCGTAAAATCTCTCAGGATTCTCATCGTGTTTTCTAGGATCCCAGAAGACGTCAGGCCCTCCTAAAAGTAGGAGTACTCGTTGAACCGTCAGTATCCTCGCACCACTTAGATACGCATCCTCCTCGCTAAATCCCCACCCAGTCACTACGTTGAGGTAATCTACTAGTTTTTTAATGTCTACAGTGTTGAAGAAGCAGATTACGGCACTGTCTAGGAAGGCGGTGAAGGCCTCAGACTCTGTTGACTTAAGTGGTCTGCCGGCGGTCGACGTGTGATCCCCTCCTTGAACAGACCCGGCGTAAGCGATTTTCTGAGGGTAGTCTAAACCGCTTCTTATGCCGTGAGCTCCTACCGCCACACCCTTAACTTGAACAGCGTACTTCAGTAGGTCGGTCCCGGCTCTCTCACCAAGTTTTAAGGCTGCTCTATAGGTTCCCTCAGCTAGCACGGCTCCAATACCTTGCTTATAAGCTATGTTGTGAAGTACCTTCATAATGCAGTCCACGTTACCCCACCTAAGATCGCAGCCTACGTCGGCCTCAGACAAATAACCTCTCTCGAAAAGCTCTATAGCAAACCCTAACACGTTGCCTGTCTGAATGCCGCAAAGACCTAGCTCATCAGCTAACGCCGATAACTTAACCATGGATACCGCGTCAAACACCCCTAAATTACTCCCTAAGTAAGCTCCCATCTCGTAGTCAGGCCCGTCTGTCACGTAAGACCTCGCACCGTCGAAAACCCTGCTTACCTTCATGCATGAGGTAGGGCAACCCCAGTCACTCCATAAATTCTTAATCCAACACTTCCTCTCAACCTCTTCATGCGTAAATGACCTCACGTCATGCCACTCCTCTATCCAGTTCCTCACAGGTTCCGAGCTGGTGACGTAGCCTGTGTACCAAAGCCCCTCGGTCGTGCCCCAATACCTAAATACCCTCATCCTATTACTAAGCTCATTAAGTATTTCCTTCCTCAACTTAATGAACCCGCTCTCATCACTCACCTTAGGTAAAGGTCCGTACCCCTTAACCACCACAGCCTTAACCTTCTTTGAGCCCATCACCGCACCATAACCTCCGTACCCAGCAGCATGCACAAGCTTACTCATAACTACTGAGGTTCTGACGAGGTTCTCACCAGCAGGTCCTATGTAGATATAACTAGGTAGGGTGTCGAGACCGCGCTCAACTCTAACGTCCTCGTAAAGCAATCTGTTTAGCTCTTTAACGAGTTTAAGACCTCCTAAACCCCATAGGGGGGTGGCGTCACGTATTTGAACCCCCGCGTTGTCTACGTAGATGTATACGGGGTTCTGGGAAGCACCCCTTAATATTAACCCGTCATATCCCGCAGACTTAAGCTCAACCCCTAACTCACTAGATAGTGTAGACCCGATCACGCCGTTGCTTTGAGGTGACTTACCAGAAACAACTATCTTTATTCCCGGGTAATAGCCCGTGAGAGGACCTGTGAGAACTAGGAGCAGGTTTTCAGGGCTTAACGGGTTGATGAGCTCCCACCTAGATCCCAACTCCCTCCACAATATCCAAGTAGCGAGGCCTCTGCCCCCTATGAACTTCTTAAAGACTTCTTCAGGTACGTCAACTGTTCTCGTAACACCATTACTCAAGTCTATGTCGAGGAGTCTCCCCCAGAAACCGAACATTTAGTGGCACCTCCTAGAACACGTTCAGTTTCTTAGCTAGATCCTCTGAGGTCTTGATAGGGTTGTTTAAGTACGCCTTAACGACCTCCCCGCCAGGCTTACGAACCAGCCTCAACGCATTAAATCCTGCTGACTCGCATACCTCAACACATGCTGGATTCCCACCACATAGATCACATATTATGACGGCTTTCTTACCTCCCACCATCCTAGGTATCCTTCCCGGGCAAGCGTTTATGCAGGAACCGCACATTATGCATAAAGACTCATCCACTAATACCGCGCCTGTCTCAGCAACGCTTAAGGCTTTAGTAGGGCATGAGGCCATGCAAGGATAATCATCGCACTGAACACATGTGTAAGGTACCGGAAACCCGAACACAGACTCGTAAATCCTTATCCTTGAAGCCGCGGGCCAAACAAGACCCTCGTGTCTCAGCGAGCACTCAATTTCACATAGTCTACACCCTACACACCTAGAGTAATCCCTTAATATCCATATCTTCATATAAACCCCTAATATCTTACGAGAATAAATTAAAAACGTTAATCTTATGTTTGAGTTTGTTTTCTTATGACTATCTTCTGACCTACTAGAGTGGAACTAGGTATTAACACCACGTTACCGTCCTTCCTCTTAGCTACTGTGAAGAGGGTTCCTATATCGATCACAACTACCTCGCTCTCCCCGGCAGCGTCTATCACGTCATTTATCTTGAAGGGTCTTGCTAGGAGTAAGAACATCCCTGCAACCGCTTGACCAAGGACCTGCTGAGTGGCGAAGCCTATGACTAAGCCTATGAAACCCCCTAAAGCTACGCCTGCAGCGCCACCGGCAACCCCGCCAGCTATACCGGCTAGCAAAGCACCTAAACCTAAGATCTTAATAAGACTCCTTACAGCGGCTGCCGCAGAGGGACCGTAGCGTGGGGAGAGTAGTACGTAGAACATTGAAGCTATTGAGGAGACAATCAGCCAACCAATTATCAAAGCTACTAAAACGTATATGTATGGCTGGTAATCTCTTAACACGAGCAGTCCTTCCAATGCTTTATTCTCTTCTACTAGGTCAGGTATGAAATAGTTGAAGAACCAGTTAAGGACTCCTAAGACTACCACAGCAATTATTATGTAGATTATCAGCTTCCCTAAGATAGATCCGATACTATCTCTGCCTGATGACATTATTAAACACCATAATATTATAACCATAACAGATTAATAATTTTTTACTTCTATAAATATAGAAAATCACTTCTTACCCTTAGCTTTTTCCTGGGTTTCAGCACTCTTAGCTTTATGAGTTTCCTTAGACTCGCTAATCATGAAAAGCGTGGTTTTCTGTCTGCCACCCACTCTACTCACCTGCTTATACATCAGTAGGAAGATTATTAAGTTTTTAATCTCTAGATATTTACTTGGTGTTAATGGTGGATGAGGGCGCTAACCTATTGTCTAGCGAGCCAATCATCATGATACCCATATACATAACCCTATCCGTTACGTACGTGTTCCTGATCGCCGGGTCTGTAGGGTACGTGGTTTACAAACCTAAGAGGAAGTCTTACAGGAGTGATAATATAGAGTTTGTTCTAATAACCATAGCTAACAACAAAGTTAAGAATGCTTTAAGAGAGTCTTTAGAGAGTCTACGCAGTAGGTTTAGAGACTATCTAGTGTGGGTTGTGGTGGATGAGGGGGCTGAGTTAGTGGGTTACTTGAGTGAGATGAGTTTCTCAGATCCTTATTTGAGGCTCGTAGTAGTTCCCAAGGAGTACGCGAGGTTCCGTAAAGGTAAGGCACGTGCTATGAAGTATTTCATTGATTATTTCGTAGAACCTAGTAACTGGTATGTTTTCTTAGACGACGACAACATAGTTCTGGATGATCGTTTTCTTTATGAGATAGCTTACTATGAGGAGCTCGGTTACGTTGCGTTCAATCCCGTGCTGAAACCTAGGAAGGGAAACTCGGTCGTGACTTACGTAATCGACTGGATAAGGTATTTCAATGACTTAACCTTATACAGGTTTTTCACAGGCTTCCTAGGAAAGCCTCTCCTAGGGCTACACGGCGAGTTACTTGGTATCAAGGGTCATGTTCTGAAGGAACTCGACATCGACTTAACATCGATTGCCGAGGACTTCAGCTTAGCTGTTGAGCTAGTCAAGAGAGGTTATAAGACATGGCAGTCGGAGACCATCGTAAGCATTAAATCACCCAATAGCTTAAGCGATCTCCAAAAACAGAGAGCTAGGTGGTTTAAAGGAGTCTTAAGAGACTTAAGACGTGCCCCAAACCTAATGAAAGCCATAATAACTATCAAGTCCTTCCTCTGGATCGCCCTCACTTCAGTGATTATCATAGTGGTAATGAGTGGCTACTACAACTCTTTCGTCATTTACCTCATAATCATCAACTCATTGTATCACTGGCTAGCATATATGTACGGAGCTTATAAATCAGGGAAGTTAAGGTACTTCGTAATAACCCCAATAGCCTGGTTAATCGAGGCCTCATCAATTTTCAGAGCACTCACTATAAGAGACTTCTACGTGATCGACAAAAACTAATCAGTTGATGTCGGACACATCATTGCCTCAGGAAGGGGAACTCTCATCATGTCCTTAATCACTGCTCCCGACAAATTCATGGGTGAGGAGGCTTATAAGTTCGGGTATTTAAACAGCCGTCAAGTCTGGTATAATCATCATAAAAGCGTTCCGGCAATGTTGAGAGTTCTTTAAACCTTAAAACGTAGCTAACTTAATTATTGTAGTGATGAGGGATCAACCGTCTGAGGGGTGATGTTCCCAGGAGCTCTGACAAAATTTTAACCTTTAACACCCATTCTAACAGCTTCGCCTATGAATCTTTGCGCTGTCATATACATGATTATTATCGGTATTGCGTAGAGGATTGCCGTAGCCGCGAACATATTCCAGTACGTGGTGTATGCTCCCATGTACTTATACATTAAGACCGGTAAGGTCCTGAAGCCGAAGAGGTTAGCTAAGATAAACTCGGACCACGCACCCATGAAAGCGAATATAGCTAGCACTATTATCGGTGCTTTAGAGGACGGTAGAATCACCCTAAATATGAGCGTCCACCAACTACTACCGTCAACGAATGCTGCCTCATCTAACTCTCTAGGTATGTTATCAAAGTAGTTCTTAAGGAGCCAGGTATTGAAGGGGACCATACCGGAGACATACAAGAAAGGCAAGACATAGATATTGACTAAGTTA
Organism: uncultured Desulfurococcaceae archaeon; assembly: GCA_964636755.1. Taxonomy (GTDB): domain Archaea; phylum Thermoproteota; class Thermoprotei_A; order Sulfolobales; family NBVN01; genus Zestomicrobium. Next base: position 10,487 of record CAZWSU010000013.1, on the reverse strand, counting down.
AGCTTACCTAAGAAAACGAATAGAGCCACAAGAGACGCTATCCCGAAACCACCGCTAACCTGACTGAATATCAGGTAAGAGTAAAGAGCCGTGCTCTTACCTCTAAACTTGAATCTAGAAAAAGCGTATGCTGCCGGCGTTATGAACAGCAAAGCTAAAAACACTGTAGCCCCGGAAACCAGAGAGCTCAGAATTAGTGAGTTCCTGAAGTCTACGTCATTAATGACTAACATGAAATTCTCTAAAGTAAAGTATGTGATATCGAGCGATAGCGTGGGTAGTCTCGAGAATGCGGTGAGGAAAATGTAAAACACTGGATAAAGCAATGTAGCGGTTATGGAGAAAGCTACTGCCGTCATAAACAATTTGAGGAGGTAGAGCTTGAGTGTCGCCATACTCACTTACCACCCCTCTGGAAGACGAGCTTAAACCATATGTACACGTATACAGAGAGGATCAGGACAACTATTAAGTAGAAAGCCGCTGCATAACCCCACTCATAATCCCTCATAAACCTGTGATACCCGTAGAGGAGCAGCAAGTCATTACTGAAGATTAATTTACCCATGAAGTTTATCATAGGACCTCCGTCATTGAGAACGAAAGGTATTAGAAATGCTTGTAAGGAAGCACCTGAAGTAAGGACTGCCACGAAAGCCACTGTCCTCATTATTAGAGGTAAGACTATCTTAGTAGTTCTTGAGAATATGCCTGCACCGTCAACTATGGAAGCCTCGATAATCTCTTTAGGAATGCCTGAGATAGCCCCGCCGACCACGGTCATTACGAAGGGGTAAGCCAACCACATCTCTATGATGTTGTACGCGAGGAAAGAATCCCATTCATTCATTGTAGTACCTACTGCCTGGAAAGGTCTCCCGACAATTAATGAGAAGAACTGTGTCATAGGCCCGTACCTAGGATCGAGAGCACCCCTCCATATCATGACGGAGAGTATGGCAGGTAATGCCCAGGGCGTTAGTAATAACCCTCTCATCACCCTCTTCCCGTAGATCAAGGGTGATGAGAAGAGGAAAGCAAGACCCACCCCAACCAACATCTTGAGAGGTACTGAAGTCCCGAGAAATAGCAAGGTTTTCAGTAATGAGTAATAGAAAGCCGGGTCATTAAATAGCTGAACGAAGTTGCTGAAGCCTATGAATCTGAGCGGTCTAGCGGAATACTCCGGGTTGTACACGTTTATTTGGTTAGCGTTAGTGAAGGCTAGGTATACTGAGAAAGCTATCGGCCATATATTAAAGAATACGAAGAGGAAGAGTGACGGGATCGTGAGGAGAAGAGCTATTTTAGCGGGAAAAAGGAGTTCTTCTTTACCTTTAGGTTTACCCATATTCGTAACTCACCCTACCCTGAAAGCTTTTCAAGTATTTGTGCTTGAGCGTAATTGAGTGCTTCCTCCACCGTCTGTACGCCCTGATTTATAGCAGTTAACGCGTCACTAACAGGACCCCACACGTAGTTCATCTCAGGACTTGAAGGCATAGGAATACTCCCTTCCACAGCCCTAGCATAACCATACACTACCGGAAGCTCGGATAAGCCCTCCCACTCAAGAACGGCTTTAAGGACTGGGACGAAGCCGGCTACTTCAGCTAGTTTCTGTATGACCTTATTATTTAGTGTGAACCATAAAGCGAAGAGTACTGCAGCCTCCTTATTCTGGGAGTTTGGATTAAGCCATATCAGCTTAACACCTGAATACGGCTTCGGCACTACGGTCTCAGATATTTTAGGTAGCGGCGTCACAGTGAAGTCTATTCCAGCATCCTTGATGGCTTTAATATCCCAAGGCCCAGTCACTATACACGGCGTTTTACCGGTCAAGAATAAGTTTAGTTGTGAGTCATGTCCTAAGTCACCTTGATATAGGTACACGTAAATATTCTCGTAGAAGAACTTTATCCCAGTCACGGTCTCAGTTAAGTTAACCCCGGGCATCTTAGTAGCGTCATCAAAGTAATAACCTCCGAAGGCGTGTGCCCACGCAGAAACGAAATACGGATCAACCTGATAGGAAATGCCGTACTTGTCTGTGGTGGGGCTATAATGTTGTTGCATTATGTTCTTTAATTCATCAAAGCTTTCTGGAATCTTACTTACTAACGCGTTATTACATACTAGAGCGACTGTCTCAGCTGCCCAAGGCAAGCCCCATATCTTGTTATTGTAAGACGCTGCCCTGACCGCGGAGTCAACGTACTGGTTCAGTATATCATTAGTTAAGTACTGGTTCAAGGGAACGATCATGTTAGCGTCAGCAAATCCTCCGGTCCAGTCATGAGCCCAAGTAAGTAAGTCAGGACCTTTCCCTATAGCTACTTGAGCTTGATAAACGTCTTTCATACTATCCTGGTGAACTAGGTTAACTTTTATACCGGGATACTCGGCAGTGAAGTTCGTGATAATATTCCTAATCACGTCTTCCTCAAAAGGCATCATAGAAACCCAGAAAGTAATCGTAACGTCTATCTGCCCATTCTTAGCCTTCTGAGCCACCTCGTAGATCTCTTCAGTAACAGTTACTTCTAAATCACCAAACTTTAACTTATACTCAACAGGTGTTGGCGTTGTTGTTGGCGTTGTGGTAGGTGTTGGGGTTGGTGTTGTTGTCGGGGTGGTTGTAGGTGTTGGTGTTGTGGTTGTTGGGGGTGGTAGGCTAGTCATGTAGATTAAGACACCAGCTACAACAGCAATTAAAATCACAACACCTATAACTATAGCAAGAGTCTTACTAATACCACTACCCAAGCAAATCACCACAAGAAAAATACCACATTCAAGCTTAAAAATCACTGAATTTATTGTCCCTTACTTTAAGAAGAGCCTAACCAACACAAAGAACGCCACACCTAAAATTACTGCTGTCGCAACCACCCCTAAAATCACCATATTCCAGTCAGTAATTGGTTGCGGGGTTATCACGGTTTCCGTTAGAGTGAAAGTAATGCTTGAAACCTCTCTTCTCGTAATTGTTTCCGTCACGGTCATCGGTTGTTGTGGGGCTTGCATCGCCGGTCTGACTCCCTTAATTTTAGCAGGGGTCCCAACCAACGTATCCACGTCCACGCTATAGGAAGAGAGTTGGGTGTACTGGGCTTCAGGCGTTGGTGCCAGCAGGTCTACTATCCTGGGTATGACTCCTGCGGCAACCCCTATAGCGTTCTGAGCCCCTACACCGAAATTCCACTCACTTGGGTCTATGGAGAAAGACCTTATGTTGTTGGTTCCGTAACCATCCCATGAAGTCAGTACTACGACCCACCCCCACTCACTAGGCTGTTTGATAACGGGTATTAACTGCTTAGGTATCTCTGCCATGATCTTGTTAGGTTGTTCTACGTAGATACTCATAGCGTTAGCTACGTTCGTGCCGTTAGGATATATGACGTTATTACTCCCGGCCCATCCAGGACCTATGAGTAACGCTACCTCCCAAGCATATTCCGGGTCTACGTTAACCCATAATCCAAAGGTGGTTATGTTGCCGCTACCTGAGACGTTATCGGTGTCTAAGTATATATGGAAGAACTGCATACTGAAGCCGTTAGGCCCTCCCCACGGATTACCGCCTAGTTCTCTCACCTCAAAAGTTAGGAGGTATTTATCGCCAGTGTCAAGCACGCTAAACTTAAGTAAGTCGAAGACTCCGGGCACGAACACTTTGTTTAATGGGTAGACGTACGTTCCAGTACCCTTATCGTCTTTCTCGGGATCCGTGAATTCCGCTATTAAGTTAGCTCCAGGAGCTACTGGGGGTCTAGGCACCCTAATGAAGTAAACACTCCCTAACCTACTTGAGTAAGCTTCTAAGGAGTTGTTAACGTAGAGCGTTGCCGCCAAATATGTTATGTCACCAACTTCCAGACCTAGACTAACCCACTTAACACCTAATGTTACGTAGATATCGTTATCACTAACTAAAATGTTGTAGTAGTCAACGTAGGAAGGATAGTATGACTCGTTACCACTTGCTTGATAGGTGATGACCGCCCTGCTGAGAGGATCCGTTAAAGCCTCTCTAGATATTTTGATAACTACCGCACTAGCTATAGCTACGCCTAAATCCCTCGTGGCGTTTATTGGAAACACGTTATAGCCCCTGACCCACGGTGAGTAACTTCTTTTAGGATTACTCAGGTAGAGAACTACTGAGTACGGCGAATCATCAGGTGATTTAATTCGGAAATTCACATACATATAATCACTATCAACTCCTATGATAACCTTATCTAGCACCTCATGAGCTATAATGACCTCCAACACGCGGTCTAGTTCTGAGTCAGGTATTAAGTAATTCACTGGCTTGGTTCTTAAGGATGGCGGTGATTGCGCGTTAATTAACCCTGCGGGAACGCCGTCGGGGAGGAAAGTAGCGTTCAGGTAAGGCGGTGGCTGAATGCCTGAGGACTCGTAGGCTTCAGACAAGTAATACTTATACACTATGTCGAACCTGCCTACAGGACCCCACTCTCCGCCATACCACCAGTTCCAGTCACTTGCCTGAGCTCTCAAGATAGCTTCTGCAGCTGCTGGGTTTACATCAGCTAATTCATTAAGGCTTGAGACGCCGTACCTAGACAATACGTCATTTCTAGCTTTAACTAACCACATTAAAGCAACGTTTTCTTGTTTATCACCTATCCAAGTATTTAATCTAGCGTCCCTGCCGCTCCAAGAACTCTCAGCTATTCTTGCCTGAAGTTCTCTAGTAGGTAGTGACTCGTAAGTCGTTATGTGAGATATGTCTTTCCCTGCTAAGTCAAGGTATTTCTGAGTGGTTAGTGGTAGTTGAGGGCTCCTCTCCCTATACAGACTTAAGTACTCGGAGGGGGTTAAAGTAACTATGTAGCCTTGCTCCTGTAGTTCCGTGAGGGTGGAGTAAAGAGAGTTTAAGAAGTCATCGCCGAAGTTTCTGTAACTCTCCCACGGGTTCTCCCCGTCTAAAGCCACAACCACGACGCTACTCTCATCAGTATTCTCGGAAGCTATGCTCAGTATGTAATTCCTTAAATCCTCAATAGCTGCACTAGTCTCCATCCCTGAGTACGTGAAGCTTAACCTATTGCTTAAGTCAGGGTCTCTGAAGAACACGTAGAAGGATGTGGTGTTGAAATCTATTCTCCAAGGTCTCAAGTAATTCTCAGGTTTCGTTACGTCAACACCGCTTAACTCTAACACGTTCCTGTCAGTCACACACCATGAAATGCCGTACTCACTAAACACCCTCAGCGCTTCCTCGTTGACAGCCTGCTCTGCAGGCCAGACACCTGAGGGGCTGTAATTGAAGTGAGTGTTGAAGAGCTCTAACGACTTCCTAACATGCAGTCTTAAATCGTTGTGCCAGCCTAGGTCAGCCAGGAGCGGAGCTATCGGATGTGAGTAGGGTACCGGGATGAGCTCTGCCTGACCTGAATTAAGCAGCTCCCTGTACTTGGGTATTATCTTACTCATTATCTCCACGTGCTTGCTGAGAACTAAAGCTAGCTCGCTTTCAGTGTAGGATGGACTTGTCTGAGTTAAGGCTCTCTCCCTCAAAGACATTAACTCAGGGTACTCGCTACTCACCACCTCCGGGTCTATCCAGAGTAGGTTGAAGAGGGTTGCTAGATCTATGAAGTCTTGCCTAGTAAACTCACTAACTACCTTATCTATCATGTCCTCCTCTGGAAGACCTGAGTATTTCGTGAAAGCTGCTTGAGCCTTACTCCTCAACTCCTTGAATCTAGGCGAGAGCTCCAGTATGTTAGCCCAGTTAATATCGAAGAAACCTCCCGGAATCCTCAACATCTCGAAAAGTTCTTTAGTAGTCGCTGTACCGTTAACTATCTTCCAAGATATTATTTGCCTTAAGTCCATGACGCCGTTCACCGCGTTTAGCAACTGGTGGAGGAGTGAACCGGAGAACGTGAAGGTTGCTTTGACTTCAGTATACTTACTCAGTATTAAAGCCATCTTATAGTAATTACCTACCGAATGCATTCTAACCCAAGGCAGGATAAAGTAAGAGTCGTTGCTTCCGTAATACCATGGTTGGTGATAATGCCAAACTATGACCACATTAAGAGGTCTCCTCTCAGCTCTCACCAAGCTCAACGGGGTTGAGAAAACACTGACAACAACCAAACCAACCAAAACCACCAATAAGAGTTTCTCCTTCATTACACACACCTTCATTATAGAATACTGCTCAAGAAAATAAATCTCCGTGATCATCCGTAATTCTCGGACCACCGCTTCAAGGAATTATCGTATGGTGGTTAAAGTCGTATTATTTTAGAGCGTGATGTTTACTAGGGTTTCAGTAGAAAGCTTTATAAGACCTCATAGAGTTTACTATAACGTTCGTTGGTTTGAGGTGATTTTAGGTGAGGTTAAGTAGTAGGGTATGTGGTTTAAGTTTACGCCATCCTGTGATGAACGGTAGCGGTCTTTTAGGTAGTACTAGGCAGCAGATAAGCATAATGTGTTCTTGGGGTCTGGCAGCGATAGTTACTAAAACAATCACCCGTCATCCAAGAACCATGAATAGACCACCAAACATTTTATACTTAAGTGATCTAGGAGCTCTCATTAATTCTATGGGGTTGCCTAACCCGGGAGCTACACATATCTACGAGTTAGTTCGGGAAGCGAGAAGCTGTGGCGTACCTGTGATAGTTAGTGTTGGGGGCAAATCCCCGGAAGAATACCTGGAGGTTTCCTCTATGGCTGAGGAAGCCGGGGCTAACGCTGTCGAGCTTAACTTGAGCTGCCCTACCACCTCAGGCTACGGTCTTAACTCGTTGCCGGACTTGCAAGCAGTATATGAGGTGGTTAGGAACGTCTCAAGCAGTGTGAGACTACCTGTTATAGCTAAGTTAGGGATTGACTTCAGAAACGGCTTGATTCACATGGTGGGGAAAGCTCTTGAAGGCGGGGCTAGAGCCGTGACCTTAATAAACTCTGTTAAGGCTGTTTCCATAGATCCTGAGAAGCTCTCCTACAGTCTTTCATCCAGTAATATGGGGTATTCTGGGGCGCCAATACTCTACATCGGGTTAAGAGCCGTGCACGACGCCTACAAAGAGTATAAAGCGGAGATAATAGGTTGCGGTGGCATCAGGTACTGGAGTGACATAGCTTCGTATGTATTAGCCGGAGCTAGAGCAGTCCAGTTAGTGACTTCCTTAATGACCGCCAGGAACCCTGGAGAGCACGTGAGTAACTTGCTGAAGGGGCTTGAGAACTGGCTTGAGAGAAAAGGCTTCTCAACCCTAGAAGAAGCTATTGGTTTCATTCACAAACAATGAGCGTGAAGCAAGTATTAGTAGAGAGCTAGTAGATGAGGACCTAGGAAAACACGCGCCACCTCTAAATAACCAGGTATATAGACACGCTTCTTCCTAGACTTAATAGATTTAATTATCTGCTTAGCTACCTCCTCAGGAGACACACCCCCTCTAACATCACTTAAACCAGCCCTAGAGTGAAAACCAGTTCTAACAACGCCTGGATAAACACTGAGTAGGTGTATTCCCTTAGTTCTCAACTCCCTACGTAGAGCTTCCGAAGCATAATGTAACGCTATCTTTGTCGCACCATAAAGAGGTAGCTTAGTCATTAAGACGTGCACGCCCGCAGTTATTACGTTGACTACCGTGGACCCCCTCCTCATGAGAGGTAAGAGCTCGTTAACTAACGCTAACGGTGTGACGAAATTCACTAAAGTCATGTTAACCATCTCATCAACGCTTACATCAAGTAAGTTCTTGTATAATCCGTAACCCGCGTTATTCACTAACACATCCAAAACCTCAAACTTCTTTGTAACCTCGGCTACAATGGATCTCACACTCCTAACATCGCTTAAGTCAAGAACTAAGTAATCGAAACAGTCATTGTAAGCGTTCTTAATCTCCTCAAGTCTTTCAAAACTCCTCCCCACCCCTAAAACCTTATTACCCTCCTTACAAAACTCAACACTTAAAGCCCTCCCAATACCTGACGAAGCGCCTGTAACCAGCACGTTCATTACCTATCACCTAATAACGTTATGTACGTGTATAATAATAAGGTTATTTGATTACAACAGAGCTCCTACGAATACTTTATGATGCAGAATTAGCCGTGCGTATAAAGCCAGCAAGCTACGTAATATCCCGGCTCAACCTCCGTTAGAGGAGGTTCTTTAGCTTTGCATATATCCATGGAGTAAGGACATCGAGGGTGAAACCTACACTCAGGAGGCGGATTTATTGGGGATGGAGGTTCACCTTGAGGTATCACCTTCTTCCTGCTTCGAGAGACTAACGGGTCCGGTATTGGAATTGATGAAAGTAGCATAACTGAGTAGGGGTGGAGAGGTTTTTCATAGAGTTTTTGCGAGTTCCCTATCTCCACTATTTTCCCTAAGTACATCACCGCTATTCTGTTACTCATGTATTTAACCACCGAGATATCGTGTGATATGAATATGTAAGTTAAGTTATGGTTTCTTTGTAGATCCTTCAGTAATTCAAGGATTTGTGCCTGAACAGACACGTCTAGAGCTGAAGTAGGCTCATCAAGCACTATTAATTTAGGTCTTAAGATTATAGCTCTTAATATAGCAACCCTCTGTTTCTGACCTCCTGAAAGCTCGTGAGGATACCTATACAGGTGTTCCGAGCCTAAGCCAACACTCTCCATTTTCTTGATTAAATACTCTTCGTAATCGTTTAGCTGGACTTTATGCTCTCTTAACGGCTCTAGCAAAGTTTCTGCTATGGTCATTCTAGGATTTAATGATGTGTGAGGATCTTGAAAAACCATCTGAGCGTTTCTTCTGAACTCAAGTAATTTTCTGCCTTTCAACTTAATTACGTCCAAGCCTTCAAATAATATCTTACCGGACGTGGGTTTGTTAAGTAAGAGTATTGTCTTGCCTAGAGTAGTTTTCCCGCAACCGCTTTCCCCAACAATACCTAGAGTCTCTCCTTTGAATACCTTGAGACTAACGTTATCAACTGCTTTAACTTTGGCGAATAAGGAACCCCTTACCCTAAAATAGACCTTGAGATCAAGCACCTCAAGCAGCGGCGACGTCACCTAGATCACCTCCTATGATAAAGCCAACACGCAACCCTATGCCGGGGTTCTACCTCTATCATAGACGGTTCCTCCCGTCTACATATAGCGGTCGCGTAAGGACACCTAGGATAGAATCTGCAACCGGGTGGTGGGTTTATTAAGGAGGGGACCATGCCAGGTATGGACTCGAGTCTTTCAATCCTCTTGAGCGGATTTGGAACAGACCTGAGTAATAGTTGCGTGTATGGATGTAGAGGCTTGTAATATAGGTCAGTAGTGGGGGCTTCCTCAACTATCTTACCAGCATACATTATGTAAACTCTATCCGAGATTTCCGCTACTATGCCTAGATTATGTGTTATGAGAATCAGGCTCATCTTATACTTCGCTTGCAAGTCTTTGAGTAATTCGAGGATCTGTGCCTGAATAGTCACGTCTAAGTTTGTAGTAGGTTCATCAGCTATAAGCAACTTAGGACTATTGGATAAGCTAGTAGCTATTACTGCTCTCTGCCTCATACCGCCTGACAACTCGTGCGGGTAATTCTTAACTCTTAGTTCAGGACTTGGTATGACAACCTCCCTTAAGAGTCTGATAGCGTCCTTCAAAACCTCCTTAACCTTAGCCTTCCTATGATTAATCACCGTCTCTACTATATGGGTTCCAACAGTGTAGAGTGGGTCTAACGCTGACGTAGGGTCTTGAAATACGTAGGCTATCTCATTACCTCTAATATCTCTGATGACTTCATCAGAAACCTTAAGTAGGTCTACCACCTCGTTATTCCTCCTCTTAAAAAGGGCTGACCCGTTCTCTATCCTCCCAGGATGTTCTATGAGCCTCGTTAAAGCTCTGGTAGTGACTGTCTTACCACAACCTGTCTCACCAACCAGAGCGACAACCTCACCCTCATATACTTCAAATGAAACTCTGGAAACTGCGTTCACTACACCTGCGTAGGTGTAGAACTTAACTTCAAGATCTCTCACTTTAAGCACTTGACCGTCTTGAAGTGTTTCCGCCAATACCTACTCACCCTCTCTAAACTCTATGGATCTCCTAGTACGCGGATCTAGTACGTCTCTTAAAGCGTCACCGAGCAAGTTCCATCCAAGAGCTATCACGAGCAATACGATGCCGTAATACAATACTATGTGTGTGGTCCTCTCAGGAAAGAAGTTTCCAGCCTTAGATATGAGGTAACCTAGTTCGGGAACGGGTTCCTGAGGTCCTAATCCTAGGAAGGAGAGAGCGGCTGCAAAAAGAGTTGCGGTGGCTAAGTCGAAAGTCATCATGACTAGTACAGGGGATAGCACGTTAGGTAAGACGTGTTTGATGAGTATCTTCCTGGTAGGAAGCCCCACTAACTTAGCGGCTTCTATGAAAGGTTGCTCACGCACACTTAACACACTACCCCT
>CAZWSU010000012.1:0-10178 GCA_964636755.1 uncultured Desulfurococcaceae archaeon | reverse complement strand
AGTGGGTGGTTTGGTGGTAGTGGTTCTTCTTCGTATACGTCTAGTCCTGCGCCGGCTATCCATCCTTCTTGTAGTGCTTTAATTAATGCTTTAGTATCTACTACACCACCCCTAGAAGTATTTATTAGTATCGCGTTCTTCTTCATCAACCTCAGCAAACCCTCACCAACCAACCACCTAGTCTCAGGAGTAAGAGGAACATGAACACTAACGACATCGGATTCCTTAAAGACTTCCTCTAATTCCCTAAACTCAACACCTAGCTCCCTCTCGGCTTCCAGATCTCTTCTCAGGTCGTAGTATAATACCCTCATACCGAAACCCTTAACTCCTATCTCAGCCACCCTCTTACCGATTCTTCCTAAACCCACTATACCTAGCGTCTTACCTCTTAGCTCAATACCTAAGAGCATTTTCGGGTGCCAAGCAGTCTTAAGTCTCCACCATTCCCCGAACCTCACGAAAATATCTCCCTCGACAACTCTCCTAGCTGTGCTTAATATGAGTGCCCAGGTAAACTCGGCTGTTGCCTCGGTTAAGACTCCCGGCGTGTTAGTTACGTAGATGCCATGTCTGGTAGCACATCCTAGATCTATGTTGTCAAACCCTACAGCTAGTTGAGCTACTATCCGTAACTTAGGGGCCGAGGACAGTAAACCACAATCTATCTTATCACTAAGGAGCGAAACTAACGCGTCAGCTTCTTTAACCTTATTGAGCAAGACTTCGTGTGGTGGAGCTTGATACCTATCCCAGACCTCAACGTCGTAGTATTCTGAGATCCTCCGTATTACGTCATCGAATAACTCTCTCGTTATGAAGACTTTAGGTCTCACCAACACCGCCCTCAATAAAATCCTTGCGGGGATGCTATTAAATCACGTAACCTTTTTCAGGGAGGGGGCTGTTAATCAGCAACCTTATATATCAGGTGTATTTCGTCCCCGCACCTGCATATCTTGTAATTAACTAGTTTCAGTCTTAACCACTCACTCACGTCACCGAAGCCCTCCCCTCCTACTAAAGCTACGGAATCTTTACCTCCTATCACGTAAGGAGAGATTGTTATCCTAAGCTCGTCCACGAGCTTCTTGGATATGAGATGCCATAGTAGAGTACCTCCCCCCTCAACCAATAAGTCTCTCAAGCCTTTATCGTATAGTGCTTCCAGAGCTTTACTCATGTCTATCAGTGGTGATTCACCCTCAATAATTATGACGTCCACGCCTAAGTTCCTCAACTGCTCTATTTTCTCTTGCTTCGCTGTAGAGGATGTTACTATGATTGTTGGGGCTACGCTCACGTCAAGTACTTTCGCGTTGAGAGGTATTTTCAGGGAGCCGTCGACAACGACCCTCACGGGGTTTCTCCCCTCGACAAGCCTGACAGTAAGTTGAGGGTTATCTCTGATGACCGTGTTAGCACCGACCATCACGCCATCGACGACAGCCCTCATAGAATGTAGCCTTAACTTGTCGTAAGGACAGCTAAGTCTTGAGTCACCGGTTCTTGAGGCTATTTTACCATCGACTGAGGTAGTCGCGTAAACTCTCACGTACGGTCTCCTCAAGCTCACCACCTAAATACATTAACTTACCACCGAGCATTAGAGCGGCGACGAATTCACTCCCCCCTCTCTTAACTAACGCTAAGTGCTTATTATGTGCTCTCTCGAGGGGGGTGTTCGAGTACCTCAAGAAAAGCAGGTTCGCGTCACCCCCCTCGACTATGTAATTCCGCACGCCCACAGGGTTAGCGTTAGTTAAAGCTTTAAGAACCCATACTGGGTCATTAATCCCTGCATTACGAGCGAGCAGTAAAAGTAGCTCGCCCTCCCTCCACAGATCAGGCTTTACCCAGCCTAAGTTATCCGTACCTAAAGCTATGTCAACCCCTAACTCATATATGTTCCTCAGTCTAGGCAACCCAGACATAAACCATAGATTAGACCTGAGGCATAAGACCAACGTGATCCTCAGGTCCTTAAGTAGTTGAAGCTCTTCAGAACCTAACCAAACACCGTGGATCAACGCGTCAGGCTTTCCAGCAGAGAGAAGCTTCTCTAAATCTCTCTCCTCCCTAGTCTCTCTAGTTTCTGATACGTGTGAATGAATTAACTTGCCTGAACTTCTCGCTAAACCGAAGATAATTCTTAAGTCTTCTAACGTGAAGTAGTGCGGTGACGAAATACCGATCCCATCGGAGTACCTAATTATCTCCTCGATTTCATGGCCTACCCCCGCGTGCTTTGAAGGCATGCCGAGAACATAGTGGGTTCTGAGCTTCGTGGTACCTAGCCTAAGGCTCCCAACCCCTAACTCACGGAATTCCGCAACGTAACCCACTCCTGAACTCAGCATCAGGCCCACGGCCTCATCTATTACTGAGTTCAGTGAGTTGATCCCCGCCCTACCAAGTATTAAGTACTTAAGTCCGTAAGGCTCCCCGACAACCGAATCAATGTCTAGGTCCCAGCCAATCTCGGGGCTCACGTAATCTAGCATGTGTACGTGCATGTTCGCAAGCGGGGGCATGACTACGTAGCTACGTAGATCGAGAACACCCCCAATCCCTCGAGATATGCTGTGTATTTTGCCTCCATCGATGACTAAGGTGAGAGGGCCCTCAACGAACTCTAACGAGGTGCTTAGGAACCCCCCAGCTACGGTAACGCTGAATTCCTTCATCTCCTAAACCTAAAAATATTGCGTGCCTCAGAGTTATAACCTGCGATATCGAACATATCTTGGTGATGATGCGGGACTGGATGATTTAGATGATTAGTAGCGAACCGTCTGACGTTAGGAGCTTCTTAGACCACGACTTAATAATTGATCGAGATAACAGAATACACGTCGTCGTCGGGAACACACATCCTAAGGGCTTGATAGTAGCTTACCTTAAATACGTTCCCTCGAGGAGGTCCACTCCTTGGAGGGGGAGGGGTACTTACTATGAGAGGGTGTTAAGGGAATATAGTGTTGAGGAGGTCCTGCGCGTGTCTTCGGGGGTGGGTGCGTGGTTTCATGACCCGACTTTAGGAGTCTCAATACCGGTGGTTAAGGTCTCAGAGGTTTTGGAGTGGCTTAAGCCTGAGGAGAGGTTGAGGGAATTGAGAAAACACGTCAAAGATTTTGTGGAGCTGGTTAGTGTTGAAGTCTCGGATTTTGTTAGTGACGTGACGGGGCTCAGCGTTAATTGCATGGGTATTACGGGATCTGTTCTCGCAGGTATTCACGGACCTCACTCAGACGTTGATTTAGTGATATACGGTTGTAGGGAAGCTCTAGAATTCGTTCAAGCAAGCATAGAGATGAGTAAGTTGCCTGCGGGGAAGGTAGCATCTAAGATATTGGAGAATTCGAGGATCTTAGGGATAGAGCCTGAGACGTATGCTAAGATAATCCCGCCATACAAGTTCACGTGTTTTAAGGGAGTGCCAATAACCTTCACATTTGTTGACAGGAGGGCGTACAGGTACGGAGACTTAGTTCTAAGACCTCTTAAGCCTGTTAGCCTAATAGCTGAGATTACTGGAGGAGATTGTAAATCCCTTTTCTACCCGTCGAGAACTCAAGTAGTTAGGGTTCTTGAAGGACCTGCTGTTAAGGAGGTAATAAGCTACGAGGCAGAATACAATTACCTCTTGTATAAGGGAGGGACATTAAGGATTTCCGGAATGCTTGAGGAGTCGGTACCGGATAACGAGTACTACGTGGTTGTTGGTGGGAGGGAGAGTAAGGGATACGTAATACCTCACAGAATTTAAGAAGTACCTCCTACCTAATTAAAGCGATTTTATCGCCTACGTTTATGGTGTCTCCCGGTCTCACGTAAACCTTCTCCACTACACCGTTCCTAGGAGACTTTATTTCTAGCTCCATTTTCATCGATTCTATAGTGACTACTGTGTCGCCAACACTTACTTTAGACCCTTCCGTAACTAAGACCTTAAGAATCTTCCCAGGTATTTCTGAAGATATCGCTACAGCTCCTGAAGGCACTTCAGGACCTCTTATCTCGAGTACCTGCTCAAGACCTGTCTCCGCTCCTGACGTTACTTGAGTGACTTCACTCCCTGAAGGTTCTTCAGCTACGCTGAGCTCGGATTCTTGCGTAACCTCTACCTCGCTACCTACTCTGACTATCAGGTCCTTCCCCTCGACTTTGACGAAGTACATACCGTTATTGCCGTCCCTTACCTCAACTCTGTATTTTCTTCCCTCAACCTCAACGACGTACACCGATACACTCACTTCCTTAGCACCGTTTCTATAATTAAGTAGTATTCCTTAAAAATAATCAATAAGACCTTGTGGAATGTTTTTAACGTTTCCTAAAGTATATTTGGGAGTCTAAAATTGGTAGGGGAGTCCTTACCAGCCAAGATACTTGAGTTGAGGAGACTTAAGGAGGAGGCTAAGTTAGGCGGTGGTTTAAAAGCTATTGAAGCGCAGCACGCTAAGGGTAAGTTAACGGCGCGGGAAAGACTTGAACTATTGTTCGATCCTAACACTATGTTAGAGTTTGATATGTTAGTAACTCATAGAGCGACGGAGTTCGGCATGACTGAGAGGAAGGCCTACGGTGACGGGGTAGTCACCGTTATGGGTAGGGTTAATAACAGGCCTGTGGTAGGGATAGCCCAGGACTTCACGTTCATGGGCGGCTCACTAGGTGAGATGCACGCGGCTAAAATCGTTAAAGCGATGCAGTACGCAGTCTCAGCGGGCATGCCCATAGTATTCCTCAACGACTCTGGCGGTGCTAGAATACAGGAGGGTGTAGACTCTCTCAGAGGGTATGGCGACATATTCTACATGAATGTGATGGCTTCAGGCGTGGTGCCTCAGATAGCCGTTATAATGGGGCCCTGCGCTGGCGGGGCGGTGTACTCCCCGGCACTCATGGACTTCGTGATAATGGTTGATAAAACGTCCTATATGTTCATAACAGGTCCGAGAGTGGTTAAGGCCGCCATAGGGGAGGAGGTCACGGAGGAGGAGTTAGGAGGTCCTAGAATACACGTGACTAAGAGTGGTGTGGCGCACTTCATAGCTAGGGATGATAAAGAAGCGATAGGCTTGGTGAAGAGGTTGCTCAGTTACCTCCCATCAAATAATATGGAAGCACCGCCTAGGACGCCCTCAGGCGATCCTCCGGATAGGGTGGAGGAGAAATTAAATACTTTAGTCCCTGAAGACCCGTTAAAAGCTTACAACATGTATGAGGTCATTGACGCGGTCTTTGATAAAGGCTCGTTCTTCGAGGTGTCGAGAGAGTACGCTAGGAACGCTATAACGGGGTTTGCGAGGCTGAACGGATGGGTTGTTGGCGTGATAGCTAATCAACCGATGGTTCTCACAGGCGCTTTAGACATAAACGCTTCGGACAAGATAGCTAGGTTTGTCAGGATACTCAACGCTTTTAACATACCTATAATCACGTTCGTAGACGTTCCCGGGTACATACCCGGCACGTACCAAGAACATAACGGCATAATAAGGCATGGTGCTAAGGTACTCTACGCTTACAGCGAGGCAACAGTACCTAAGTTGACGGTCATAGTAAGGAAAGCTTACGGCGGTGCTTACATAGCGATGGGTTCCAGACACTTAGGCGCTGACTTCGTAGCGGCTTGGCCTACCGCGGAGATAGCTGTTATGGGTGCTGAGGGAGCTGCCGAGATAATATGGAGGGCTGAACTCTCTAAAGCTAAGACACCTGAAGAGAGGCAAGAACTACTTAACAAGTTAGCTACGGAATACAAGAATAAGTTCCTCCACCCATACATAGCTGCCGCAAGAGGCTACATAGACTCCGTCATAGAGCCGGCGGAGACCAGGCCAACGCTAGTTAAGGTGCTTGAATTCCTCCTCACTAAGCGGGAGGTAAGGTTTAGAACACCACCAAAGAAGCACGGCTTGATCCCGGTATAACCTGTGCGTTTTTAAGTAAAACTACTCTAAGACAATTAGTCACAACCGGATGGTGTTAGAGGTCGTTTAGACTTTAGTTATTTAAGTTTGAGAGCTCTAATTTTGAGTGGGTAGCGAAGATGTTTCACAAGACGCCAGACATAGCGGAGGTTTTTGAGAAGTTCGACGAAGGGTCTGAAGTAGTTATCCGTGGCTGGGTCTACAGGATATTCAAAGTGGGTGGTAAGGTTTTCGCATGGGTTAGAGATCACTCAGGCTATATTCAGGTAGTTTTCGACAAGAGCTACGTGACTAGTGATTGGGACGCCGTGGAGAAGCTAACTAGAGAGTCTAGTGTGGAGGTCAAGGGCATTGTAAGGGTTGACGCCAGAGCTCCCGGTGGTAAGGAGATAGTGGCTAACAACTTAATCGTTTACGGTTACTCACCTCCCTTCCCGATAAAAGGAGGTGAGGACATAGAGTACCTACTTAACGTGAGACACCTCTGGCTCAGGTCCAGGCACATGATAGCGCTACTTAAGATTAAGCACACAGCTATTCAAGCTTTGAGGGACTGGTTGATAAAGGATGGGTGGTGGGAGACCACCCCGCCAATACTTACAGGCTCGGCTGTGGAGGGCGGTGCTACCTTATTTGAAGTTAAGTATTTCGACAAGACCGCGTACCTCTCTCAGTCGGCTCAACTATATCTTGAAGTATTGATATTCCCGCTAAATAAGGTCTGGGCCTTAACTCCCTCCTTCAGAGCTGAGAAATCGAGGACTAGAAGACATCTTAGTGAGTACTGGCACCTGGAGGTTGAGGCTGCGTGGTATGATATGGAGGATATGATGAAGGTCGCTGAGGATATGGTTAGTCACGCGGTAGCTAGGGTGTTGGAAGAAAGAAAAGAAGAGCTTAAACTACTTAACAGAGACACTACTAAGCTGGAGAAAGCTCTTGATACCCCCTACCCTAAAATAACTTACGATGAAGCTCTTCAAATCCTTCAAAAGAAAGGCTTTAACTTGAAGTGGGGTGATGATTACGGCGCTGATGAGGAGAAAGCGCTGACGGAGGAGTTTGAGGTACCGTTCTTCGTAACCCACTTCCCCAAACACATAAAAGCGTTTTACATGAAGGAAGATCCTAAGAGACCTGAGGTCGTTCTAGGGTTTGACTTGCTCGCGCCCGAGGGTTACGGCGAGATCATAGGTGGTTCGCAGAGAGAAGACGATTACGAGAAACTATACAACAGGATAGTTTCTGAAGGACTGAATTATCAAGACTACGAATGGTATCTTGACTTAAGGAAGTACGGGAGCGTTCCTCACTCAGGATTTGGGTTAGGTATTGAGAGACTCGTCATGTGGGTTTCGGGAATAGATCACATAAGAGACGCAATACCTTTCCCAAGGTGGAGAGGACGTATATACCCCTAACCCAAGCCCACTACTCGTAGACCACGTTGATTATGTGCTTAACCTTGTCAACCCCCTCACTCATTATTAAACGTATTAACTCCTTAGTAGTGTCAGTTAGCTCTAGCTTCAGAGCGTCTTCGAATTTGAAGAAACCTATGCCGAGAGACTCCTCATTCGCCATCGGCTCTCCCTCAGCATCAGTAATTAAGTAGTCTAGTATCACGTAATGATATTTAACACTGTAATCTTTTCTAAGCCTTATGTACTCGGTGATAGCTAGTAATGACGCTTTGCTAGCCTTAAGTGACGTCTCCTCCTCTAATTCCCTGAATAAAGCTGTGAGCACCGGCTCCCCAGCCTCTATATGCCCGCCAGGTATGGACCACAAGTTAGGTGATGGCGGATACCTCCTCTTAATAAGGAGTATCCTACCATCTCTTAAGACTACCGCCCCTACCGCTACCCTAGGCCACTCAACCACTCCGAACACCTACTCAGTAAGTCTTACTTGCTAGATTAATGTTTTATCTTGTTATTAAGATTACGTTTTTAGGAGTAGTGAAACGATGCTTAAATTACGTTGTGTTAGATGCGGTCACGAGGTACGTGAGGCTGAGTACGTCAGTAGCTGCCCTCAGTGTGGGGGCCTCTTAATAACCCGGGCTTCAGAGCATCTGAAGAAGGGTAGGGGTTCGGGGGTCTGGATTTGGGGTAGCGGTTTATTCACGTCGTTTATGACTCCGAAAATTACGTTGGGGGAGGGCAACACTCCCCTCATAAAATCCGTTAAGATAGGTAAGAGTACTGGCTTAACGCTGTATTTCAAGGATGAAACTAAAAATCCTTCAGGCTCCTTCATAGACAGAGGCTCGGCAACGCTAGCTACCGCGTTAAAGTACTTTAAGGTTAGGTCGGTGGTAGTGCCCTCCACTGGAGACTTAAGTATTTCGGTCTCAACATATCTGAGACGTGCCAGGATCTCTAGCAAGGCTTACGTACCGTCTAGCGTCACTTTAAGCAAGGCTTACAAAACCCTCTTAGTAAGCGATAAGGTAAAGTTTGTCGATAGTTATGAGGAAGCGTTAGCTAAAGCTTTAAAAAGTACGCAGTTTTATGACGCGGCTATACTACCCACCAACCCATTCTTGATTGACGGATACAGGACAGTAGCTTTCGAGTTGGCCTACTCCCTGGGCAGGGAAAGACCTTTAATGGTCGTGGTACCGATAGGAGACGGCGTCCTAACTCTGAGCATTCACTACGCTCTTGAAGACTTGGGAATACGTCATAAGATACTCGGTGTTAGAGCGTGTAGGGAATCCCCCCTATTAAGGGATATCTACGTTTCTAAGCCGATGCTTCAAGAATATCTGAAAGAACTTGAAGACTCGGGGTTTATAGAAGTCATCAACGTATGCGATGATGAAGCACTTGAAGCAAGTGAATTCATGGTTAAGAAGGAAGGCTTCTTGGTAGGGCCTGTAGGGGCTTCATGTGTGGCAGCACTCAAGAAATTCGTTAGTGTGGGTAGGAAAGATTTCATTACAGTAGCTTTAATGTCGGGCGACCCGTTGCAAGACCCTTACGTCATTAAAGCTCTTCTCGAGAGGACTGCGGGACGTGAGGAACGGATAGTGACTCTAGGTTTTACTAAGATGAAGATCTTAGAGATCCTCGCATACGGTAACCCGTCACACCCCTACGTACTTTGGAAAGAACTTAAGCAAAGACACGGTCTTAACTTAAACAGGAGGAGCGTCTATAAACACGTGGAGGAATTAATTAGCTTAGGTTTCTTGAAGGTAATTGGTCATGAAAGGGTTGGCGGGAGGGTCAGGAAGATAGTGACTATAACTGAGCTAGGCTTAAAACACCTAACTTGATATCGCGGCGTTGATAGTGAACTTGATATTGTATTGATCACCTAAAAACGCTTTTGTTTTTATCTTCATGAGGTGTGCGTGATGAACGTGGTCAGGGTTTCCCTATATACTGCATTGGTCTTGATAGCTACTGTAGTACTCCAGGTTTATACGCCGGCAACTCGCGGATATTTTAACCTTGGCGAGGTAGCTATATATGCCGTTGCGGCCCTGAGCTCGCCGCTCACAGCAGGCATAGCCGGGGGAGTTGGTTCGGCGCTAGCAGATCTCCTGACTGGTTATGGGATTTTCGCGCCCGGCACTCTAGTGATTAAGTTTACTGAGGGTTTCGTAGCGTCCCTACTAATTTCCTTTTTTAGGAAGAGGTTAGGGGTTTTCCCTAAGCTACGTATAGCGTCGGTAGTGATAGGGGTGCTTCTAGGGGTTTTGATAGCCGCGTTAGGGGTAGCCCTCTTCACCGGGGAGGTCGAGCTTTATTCAGTGTCCCTCAGCGTTATGGGCGTTGAGCTCACGATGCTTTCCATGAGATTCTCGCTAGCTACCTGGTTCTGGATTTTAATAGGTTTAGTGATCGCTACCTCGGTGACGTACATCGTGGTTAGAGCTAGGGGTGAGAGTTTAAGTTTCGTGATTCCAGTACTACTCAGTGGGTTGATAATGGTTACAGGATATTTCCTCTACGAGTACTTTGTTTCTAACCCCCTCCAGGGGATACCGCCTGAGGAAGCCTTCGTTGAGGTCCCGATCAACCTAGGCCAAGCTTTAGTAGGTCTAACGCTCTCGTCACCTGTCATCACATTTGTTAATAGAGCTAGAGGGTAGTGCGTAATTTGATAGAGGTAAAGGATCTCAACGTATGGCTCAGCAACTACCACGTGTTGAAGGATGTTTCCTTCAACATTGACGAGCGTGGAATAGTCTTATTAGTGGGGCCTTCAGGTTCCGGAAAATCA
>CAZWSU010000011.1:0-3566 GCA_964636755.1 uncultured Desulfurococcaceae archaeon | reverse complement strand
TTGGAGCCTATAGAGCTTGAGGAGGGTGAGGAGGTTCTAATCAGAATTGAGAAGTTTGAGGATAGGAGGAAGATAGTTGGCGAGTTCTATGGAAAACGAGGTCCCGCCTCCAAAGAGTTACTTGATGAATTCATGCTAGAGGCCGAGGCACAGTGATACTCCTAGATAGTAATGCCGTTGTATACTACCTTCATCGCGTTGAACCTTATGCTTCTAAAGTAAAACAAGTACTGATAGAAAGCAAAGATCTTGCAGTAACTCTTAGAATTGTCGACGAGATAATCTTCACCCTAATAAGGCTCGAAGCTTGGAGAAGACTTGGACTGAGGAAACTAGACGAGCTACGGGACTACATAAGGGGGTATGGTCTAGAGGTGTTTAGTGATGCTATAAACGATGTTGAAGAGCTTATAGACAAGCTTGGGATACTAGTCTTAGAAGACAAGGGTAGTATCAAAGAGCTTGGAGAGACTGTGAGAAAGTATAGCCTCCTACCAGGAGATGCTCTAATTGCGATAACGGCTAAACACTACGGCATAGAAACCATCCTTACCTTTGACGAAGACTTTAAGCGGGTTCCATGGCTTAATGTGCTTCCCTAGCCTGCATAGGTAATCAACTATGATATAATCTCAGGTTTATTTACTATTGACCTGTTCTATATATGGACATAGTCACAGACATTTCAGCGCTTGGTATAGCAAAAGACTGAATAGCATTTCGAATCCCCGGGAACTCCGGCTCCAAAGGCTTGGGTACTAATAGAAGAGTGTTTCAGTACTTGATGGAGTGTTGAAGTGTGGATTCACATCGTAATATACTCTGCAAGCATCAAGCATGCAAAGTGAAATACAAATCATATAGAATCAGAGAGCTGTAAACCCATTAAAAGCCTGTTAAAAAGATAAAGTGTAATCTACATCTATTTCAAACAGCTGTAACTCTACTCTTCATTTAGCTTTTTAGGGCCTTTTCAAACTTCTTTAATGATAGCTTAGTGGAAGTTGCTGGAAACGTATAGATCTCTAGATACTCAACATAGCGTCAATTACTTAGTGCAACACCTCTTTAGGGAATAATGATTATAGTGAGCACTACTACTAAGTTGAGTCTACAGCTTGGAGCTGGTCGTTGACGTAGGTCGAGGGGATGGCCCCCGGTAAGGATACCTGTACATGTATTGATATACCAATTAACTAGTACTATTGAGAGTTAGATATATGAGTTATTTGGTGGGGCCGCGGGGATTTGAACCCCGGACCACGGGGACCCGAACCCCGCATTCTACCAAGCTAAACTACGGCCCCTCACCCAATAACTTTAATTAAAGACCCTATTTAAAATTCCTTGCAGTCTCAACCATTACGCGATGTCCCTAGCGTCTTCAGCATGCCCTGCAATGTCTTCAGGTAATCATAAACTCCCTCTTCCACAGCTCTAGACTCAAGATATTCATGATCTATCCTCTCACTCCATAAAGCGTACAACCAATAAGCTTTATCCCTATCCTCCGTAGATTCCCAGAATTTCCATCCTGCAAGGTACGTAATTACTAGCTCCTCAACAGGTTCTACGTACACGTGGAAGTCCTCCACGACTAGTTTTGTGGGCTGTATCTTCCTCCCATAAACTACTGACACCATATCTATGGATTTTAGCTGGAGGAGCTCGTATCTCGGTAGGAACCCTCTCGCGATCTTCTCGGAAAACTTCTTAAGAAATCTCTCTACGAGATCTCCGGCGTTAATTCCCTCGACGATTACGTCTACGTCCATGGTTCTGTAGATCCTTCCAGTATAGACTTCCACGGCGAAACCTCCTGTAATAATTATTCTCCCGATACCCCTCCCCTCAAGTTTTGTGTTAAGCCACGCAATTAAGTAGAGGTATCTCTTAGTTTCCTCGGTAATTTCCTTAAGTCTGGGGAGTATCTCTTCCTCGAATTCTACGTATAAGCTCTCAGCCAATTCTCCTAAACCTTCAACATCAAAACTCTTTGAAACCCTCTCCACTCAATCACCTCCAGATATAGGGGGAGAAGCTCCCTACCCAGCGTCGCGAGCCTGGCTAGGTCTTCCACACTCCTCCTAGAGATCCTCCTCTTATCGCTTAAACGCATAAGGTACGCGGACTTGAACACCTCCCTAAACTTCTCAGCACTCATGACACACCACACAACAATACTTAAGACAAAATATAAAGAGATAGTCTAGTGTAGATAGCTAGATGTTAAGCTACTGATAGCTTTTCCTAAGACTTGCTACGATATTTGCGTGGGTTGACGGCTACTTCACGTTAGTTGTTTTGATGTGCTGTATCTCCTGATGGTTTTTCCTAGAGCTAGGTACATTAGGATGTAGGAGATGAGTGCCGCTACGTTTATGAAGATCCCTATTACGAATATGATGCCGGCAATCATGTAGAGATTACTCTCCTCGTTGTAGTATAGTCTGAAGCATAAGATTATCATCCCGATCATCCCTATTACGAGTAGTGCTAGGCTAAGTACCAGCATTAATAAACCGATTACCGACCAAGCAGATAGTATCCCGAAAATAGATAGTATGAGCCCGAACATATACCCGTACTCGATTAGTAGTGCGGGTGTTGCGTAATCCGGGTCACTTTCCTTAAGGTCCGTGACGCCGGGCACGAACATGAAGTAGAACCCTACGAGAGCCAATACCACACCCGCCAACACTAACGCGAGATTAACGAAGTTCCTTAACTCAGTACCTAGGAAAGCCACCGCTAACACCGGGTTAGTGATCGTCTCGGTGCCCACGCTGAGAAGAAGATTTCCGAGGATGACGAGGAAGAGCCCCCTACGCATTGCTTTAAAAGAAAATACTAAGTCTGTATGTTCTTGGGGTGATTCAAACATTATTACGCCCGAATTAACATAGTGTTTCAAGCTTTTAAATAGATGCAGTCAGGATTAAGGTAACGTAGCGCGGTGATTGAGTAAGGTGGTCTAAGAGGGGTTTTGCTTTTAGCTATTCTTAATCTTAGTTCGATGGTTTAAAATGTATTTAAGTGTTGAGTAATAATTAAGTTATTGGTGGTTAAGGGGATGAGGTCTTACTGCGAGGTTTACGTGAAGAGCGTGTTGCCGGCGATCAGGCTTTACCTAGCTGAGAGGTTGGTGAGGGATTACGGGCTAACTCAGTTGGAGGCGTCGAGAATGCTCGGCATCTCACAACCACTCGTGAATTACGTGGTGAATAAGAGGAGGAGACCTAAGATGTTGGAGAAGTTAATCACGATACCTAGACTTAAGGAAGCGTTAGATAAGAAAGCTAGGGAACTAACTACGGGTGAAGCTAACGCAAGCAACCTAGCGTGCGACTTCTGCTTCCTACTAAGAGAAGAGAACATAGCAGACCAAATCATCAAGACCTTAAACTACGAAATATGTAAGTGTGTGAACGGAAAACATAGCCTTTAATTAATAAACCTATCAAAGAAGCCACATAATGAATGACCTGAAGGTTTAATCATACCCGCTTAATTACTTGTTACAGACCTTTGAAACTACGTTTTCCTATAAGTAGTGTTCTTGATAG
>CAZWSU010000010.1:0-18462 GCA_964636755.1 uncultured Desulfurococcaceae archaeon | reverse complement strand
GAAACATTAAATGAAGTTAAATAAAGCAATATCACCAATACTAGCAACAGTAATACTAATCGCGGTAACACTGGTAATAGCGATAGGAGTAATAGGGTGGATAATGGGAATATGGGGCACGTTCGGAACAACAGAAACAATACAAATATACCCGGACAGCAAACTATACACTAACGGGACAATAACTCTGCACGTAAAGAATACAGGAACTGCTACAGCAGTAATATATAAGGTTGAGATAGTGGGTGTTGGCACAAGTGATATAAATGACGAGACTTTAGCTCCCGGTCAAGATACGGAAATATCTGCTAGTGTTGATGGTACCCTTACACCGGGTGCTCAGTATCAAGTAAAGATATATACTAGAGCAGGTCACGTGTACAGTATAGTCTTGACCGCCGAAGCTCCTCCATCAGGATAAGCTTAGGATTTTTATTTACAAAATCATAATTTTCGTTTCTCAATATCTTTTATGTGTGTGCTTTATGAATTTTGAGACGTTATGGGGGAGCTGGGTTAAGGTTCTTTTCTTGTTTTTATGTTTGTTTATCTTAATTAGTGTCTCGATATGTCTACGCCCGGATGTTCTTCCTAGGTACTTAGATGAGGTTGTTTACGTTTCTTGCGGTAGGGAATATGTTGCTAATTTTACTCCGCCATATCTTTGTAATTTTGAGCACCCGCCTCTAGGTAAGTACTTGATTGGTTTTGGTGAGTTGTTTGGTTTCGGAAGGTTTCTTTACTTGTTTTTCGTGTTTGGTTCTTCTTTTCTTATTTTTGTTTTGGTTAGGTTTTTGCTTGGTTCTGAGTTGCTTGGTTTTCTTGCTGGTTCTTTCTTGGTTTTAGATACTGTTTTCTTTAATTCTCATAGGTTTCTCCTTCTGGATCCTCCAGCTATCTTCTTTGTTCTCCTCTCCCTGTATTTCATTCTCGTTCGTTCCTCACTCATAGCTTCAGCTTTTTTCTTTGGTTTAGGTGTTGCTAGCAAGCTTAGTGTTGCTCCTTACTTTATTGTCTTAGCTTACGTTCTTTACCGTGGGTTCTCCCCTGGTTTTAGGGTTAGGTTTTTTCTGAGGCGGTTGCTTGTTTTCGTTGGTGTTGCTTTCTTTACTTACTTGACTACCTACGTCGCTGACTTTAGGTTAGGTTCTTACACAATCATTCAGCACCATCTCGATATGTTTTCTTATGTTTCGTGGAGACACGGTTTCTCAGTGCCCGTAGCTCTTAACGGGTTGGTGAAGTTGATTAGTAAGATTGAGGTGTGGCGCTACGGTAGTGAGTATATCCTGACTTTTTCCTTAGTTGATTCTTCCTTAACGTTAGTTAACTCCACGTTTGCTCAGGGTTCCGGCTACCTCCTTTACGTTGGCTTAGGCTTAGGGTCTATACTCTGGTATCTGATGTTCCCCTCCCTACTAATCAATTCCTACTACATCTTAACTGGGAGGTCTGGGTTTGGGGAATTTCTTGCTTGCCTAGCCGGGTGGGTCTCGCTAACAACTATCTTACCAGAACCTCTCGACTGGTATTACGTGAACTCATTACCGATTCTCTACGCCAACATCACCTTAATGATTAAGCGCTTAGTAAGCGGCAGGGAATACTTTCTTAAGCCCTTAATCACTTGTTTGTTGGGGGCACAGATCTTAATTACCGACCTGACTTACTCCGGGGTAATACCTTATAGGATCGAGCTTCCCCTACCTAGATAGCGGTATTATGGATATTATCTCGAAACCTATGGTGAAGTCAGCGTCATTAGTCCTCCCTATCCCGTAGGGATCCATTATCTCTATGAGGAGCCAGTACCTCCCCGTGCCGGGCACGGGCGCGTAAATCTGCTGAGATATTTTCGTGTAGTAGTTATCATTTATGAAATCCTTAATCACCGTCTTGTGGTAGTTACATATCTCTTGATAATCAAACTCCCTGACCACGTACCTAGATATTATGTTTCCTGAGTCATCCTTTTGAATAAGCGATATCCTCAAAACAGTCCTGGTGTCGTCGTTATCGCTTAGCTGAGCTTCCCCGTCAGGGTATGAGTTGTCGTGGAATATGAAGTTAATATTGAGTAGCAGCCCAGAGAATACTGAGCCAGGTATTGAGCCGTCGGGGTTGCCAGTAATACCACTTAAGTTGAGTGTTAGAGGTAAAGGAACCTCAGAGTAATCAAGCAGTGAGACTCTAGTATCTAGCGGGTTCCTATCATCGTATTGCCCGCTACTACCATAGAATGCGTCCTCAGTAACGAAGACCACCTCGTTAACCCCGTTCCCGTCTAAATCACCGATGAATAAGTATGGGTAGTACGTGGTTGCTTGAGTACCTCCCTCACCAGACGCAACCCTCTTAAAGATGAGGATTTGAGAAGCGAAGCCGCTCAGCTTGACCTTGAGGATAGGGTTCGGATCTGACGAAGAGCTCTTGTAGCCGTAATACCAACCACCTAAGACGTCCCTGGGGCACGAGCCCCCCGTACAAGCTAGGAGTTGTGAGCCATTATATATCTCTATCAAACCCCTGAAGCCCCTCATGACTATCCTTAAATCTCTGCTACCATAATCTGATACATTCTGCCCGCCAACAATTAAGTAAGTGTCTTGAGGCACGTCCTCAGGTATCGTCAACATGATAGTGTATTGTGGAGCGCCGACAGGGTACCTCACCCAAGCCGGGTCGTAACCGATGAGCATCACGCCAAAGCCTATCGGGGCTATTGTCGGGGGATTATTACCAACCTTACTCCCAGTAACAACGTCCACGTCACCTCTTAGATCATTAGCTGTTATTAGAAAGAGCTTATCCCCTCTCATGCCAGCATACCTCCTGCCTTGACCACCCGCTAGCGGTAGGTCGATTAACTCGTTAGGTATGTCGAAGAGCCTGCTAAGGTCTTCAGGCGTGTAAACGCTCTCAAGAGGTATTAAGCTAATGTACGTAGCTCCAACAATCTCGCTCCTAACACCCACGTACTCAGGTCTCACGACCACTCCAGCACTAGTTATTATGGCAGTAACCTTACCGGTCAACCCCAAATAATTGCAGGACTGCCCCTGCTGCAGGGAAACCCTCCCACAATCACTGGGAAGTGATGAGGCTTCAATTATTTTAATTCCGTGTCCTTCATCAACGACGAAGTACTGGAGCTCTACTGGGAGGACTCCTATGTTAGTAACTCTTAAGCCAAACCCCTCCTCCTGTAATATGGCTAAGCGCGTTAAGTCATGTAACTCACTATACTGCATTAGAGAGTAAGCTCCTGAAGTCATCGAACGTCTTAAAAGACTTGACTGCATGTATACCGCGGTTATCGAAGTAAGTAGGGCTGCTATGATCAACGTAGATAGCAAGAGTGTTGATATACCTCTCCTTAACTTAAGTCTAGAGAACCTCATCTCCTAACACCTAAGGTCACACCTATATACTCCAAAATAAACGCTATGTCTAAGTCGTTCCCGCCACCACTACTATAATAGAACGGGTCAATCAACTCAAGAGCTACGTAGTAAGTCTTGGAACCTGCCTCCACAGGAGTAGGTACCCTTAAAACAAAGTCTTTCGTAATACTGGACCCCTCATACCTACATAACTCATAGTAACTAAGCTCGTACTTATAAACCCAGGTTCTGCTTTGAGCGTCGTAAAGACCTAACCTTACGATAACCCTATTATCGGCTTCGTCAACATCAACGTCAGAATTATCGAAGAAAACAAACTTAACACTCAACACAGCCACATTATACTTGCTGTTATTTATCTCAAAATTCTTGAAGACAAGTCTTAGAGGACTTCGAGTAAGATCCAGTAATCTCCCGTAAGTATTCCTGTCATTGTACGTGTTAGAGTTACCGGTAGTGATCGAGTCTATAGTAGTAAAAATTAATGACATGAAGCCTGAGCCGGTAATATCTCCCGTCAAGACGTAGGGCTCGAAACCTAAAGTATTCGTTGGCACCCCGTCCACGTTGGCGTAGAAAGCTATTAAGTCAGCAGTGCCTGAGAGTGTGAGAACGCATGAAGAACCCGAACACTTAAATATTGTCGGGGAGTTAACGAGCTTGCCGCCAAGAGTTACTAGACCGTCGTATCCGTACACGACAATCCTGTATCTCTTGTAATAACCTGAAGTGCTTATAGGGTATCTAATACCTCCTATCTCGACATACCTAGTAGAACCAGGGGAATCATGTCCTGTCGCAAGCAAGCTCCACTTCCCGTCAGGTAGTCTAGCTATGAAAACCCATGAAACGTTGATTTCCGCGACTACGTAGGTGTTTCTCTCTCTGCTAACTTGCCTTAATCCTATATCGTAAGTACTCACGGAAGTGCTTTCCGGGTAAAGCGAGTTAGGATCCTCGAGATAGTCGTTTAGGTTTTCTACAACGCCTGACTCAAGAAGTATGGTCTGGTTTATTGACTCAGAAGTTACTAACCTAGTATAGAGTTTGGGGTCCATAGTAATCACCCTGCCTGAAGTCGTTATTAAGCTGGTTAAGTACCCTCCAATGCACGATACGCTGGAGCTACTCCCTACTATCAGATACCTTGAGGGAGTCACAAAACATGATACCGCGGACTCATCACCAAACCTTACCTGATTTAATGGTGTGAGGATCTTTAACAACCCGTCACTACCTAAAACCACTATGTTCTCTATAGACGTATCGTAAGAACCTATGTTCAAGACTATCCACGTAGATTCGTTAATAGCTACTAACTGGAGACTCTCACCGCTCATTCTCTCTAAGTCGCTCAAGATCGAGCGAACATCTGCCTGAGGCTGTCTGGGCATGCTGAGCACCGCGAACGTGAAGAATATAGATACTAAGAATAAGACGAAAACAGCTGCTACGGCCTCGCCAACGGCCTTCTTAAACCTTGGTTGAGAGATCCTGATCAACTAACTAATATCACCCCCAAACCCTCAATTAAGAGCATGATGTCTAGATCGTCTAGATTTCCTGACCCGCCGTACGGCTCCTGAATTTTTATGAAGGGATAGTAAGCCTTGGTTTCTCCAGAACTTTCAGGACGCGGTAACGGTATGAATATTGAGGCTGACTGTGCTTGAGCTCTCGGCGGGTATGTGTCCTCATACCTCGTGAGCTCCTTAAAAGTGAATGTCCTATTTGAAAGGACATTACCTTCTGAGTCCACGAGACCTACCTCGAAGATGACCCTATCACTACTAACTCCGTAAAAATCGTTGCCTTCGTTGTCATGGAATCTATAATTGACTACTAAGATAACGCCGAGATACTTTGAGTTAGTTATTGTCGTGGTGCTCGAGTTGTATATGAGTACTAAGGGAACGGTAGAGTAGTCTTGTAAGATCTTCCCGCTCGAATACGCGTCATTCCTAGATGTCGCGAAGCCGTAATACACGTCTTCAGTAACGAATAGTATTGAGGCGCCGGGTGCGTCAGCGTTGAATTTAGTTAACAGCATGTATGGCTCGTAGCTTGTTTCATAATTTAGGTTGCTACTCCTACAATATATGCGAACTCTCTCAGCAGACCCGGTAAAAGAAATTCTAACTCCCTGCCTGCTTGTGAGGTAAGAGTACTTTGCCGGGTCCGGGCTAGGGGAAGTAATTTCAACACCGTTACTAAACCTAATTATGTAGCGAGTCGCGTTCTTGAAGCCTACGATCTTAACCCTGTACCCGTTACTGCAAACACTGCCTAAGTTCACGCTCTGACCAGAAATAACTAGTATTACGTCAGAGGACGCTCTATTCCAGGAAAACATTATGTCGTATTTCTTCACGTCTTTAGGGTTGTAGCCTAGGTAAAGGTTGCCTACCGGAGCGTTAGTTACTGAGATGGAGTCTACGTTCACGTATTCTTCGTAGAGATAATAAGCGCCCGTCCTAACACCCTTGATCCCCCTAACGTTAACTCCTTGTCGAGGTATTTCCAGTAAGCTCGCGTCCAATATCTTGAATCCTGACCTACTCAAGGTATCTCTTATCGACGAAGGATCGTAGTATGGTAGTGGAAGGTACGCGTGCATCTTAACTAATGCGACCTCTTGAGAAACCATGAGTTCCTCTAGGAATTCCTCGGAGTACATTCTCGGGGTAATCGTCGTCCCCTTATCCGTTAATAACATTATGCTCACTAACCTACAACTAACCTCACAATACCTGAGTATCTCGTAGGATTGATAGGAAGTGGCAGAGTTAGGCCTCACAGTAATATTTGTTTCCTCTCTCAACATGACTGTAGTCCCGTTAGGGTAGAGCAACCTGTAGAAGAGGTTGATCACGTTTATTTCTGAGGTCCCGTAATTAGCTATCGCTAAGGTTATCACGTTATTCCTATCCACGAATACCGTAGCGTTTATATCTTTAATAGTGTAGCTCACTAACTCTACGAACTCACTACGTATTTCCGGCACGAAAGATAGGTTACTGTATGGTGTTCTAATTATTAAATACATGGTCGTAGGCAAGACTATCAAAACGAATAAGGACATCACGATAACGGATATTATTAAGCTTCCCTGACCCTTAAGAATCTTCAAGCTCTCACCGAAGACTTATAAATCCTTAAGACGTAGTAGTCGTTGCTGTAAGGCTTTAGGAGGTAGACCCTAACCTCAGTAACCTCTCCTAAAGTGCTGTAATCTACCTTAACTATCTGGTTACCGCCCCTGTAAGCTACGTAACACACTCCTAACCGCCGGCCCTGAGAGTAAGGGGTTTCACCAACACTCCTCTTATAGACGTTTATGTCGACCCAGTTATTACTGCCCTCAGGCTTTATCAAGAGATTCCTGAAAGGTATTGAAGCTATTTCAGTTGCTTGCGGGCATTCTTCAGGCTGTGAACAAACTATCCTATCAACATCTAGTTCCGGCACGTAGTAGTAGACGTTAGTACATGGGAGGAGTTCCATGCTCCCGTCAGCTAGCTTAGCCTCAACCATGAGGAAGAAGTTAACGCTAGCATTATCAAGCCTCCTTAGAAGGAGCCACATCACCTTATTATTCTCATCTACTGAGATCAGCCTAACTACCTGGGCGGTTAACTCACTATTAAGTAGGTTCTCCTTCTCTATCTCTGACGCCGAAGTACTGGAAAGTGTTTGAAAGTAAGCTAACACAGAAATACCCACTAATAAAGCCACACCAGTCAAAACAATCACTGTTATTAAGTCTGTCTGACCAAGGCTTGATTTACCCATTTCCGCACCTAATATATATTCTCTAACAGAGTAATAAACTATAGTATCAAAACCTAACGAAAAATATATTAGATTTTAGTACTTTCCTAACAAGGTGGTGTGTTTGAGTCTGCCTGAGGAACTGATTCATGTAATTGAGTTGACTAGAGCGCATAATAGGTGGAGGAGGCTTGAGGCAATAAACCTAATACCTTCAGAGAACGTCATGTCTCCTCTAGCTGAAGCTGCTTATATGACCGACATGATGCATAGGTATGCTGAGGGCAAGCCTAAGAAGAGGTATTATCAAGGCCTCACATACGTTGACGAGGTTGAGTTGCTTGTCATGAACCTCATGTCGAGGTTATTCAAGGTTAAGTATGTCGAGCCTAGACCTATCAGCGGTACAATAGCTAACGCGACAGTCTTCAGGGTCTTAGGGAAGCCGGGTGATAAAGCGTTGATAGCTCCCGTTCAGGCAGGTGCTCACGTATCGCATACTAGGTTCGGTACCTTGGGTGCTTTAGGGATAGAACATGTTGAGATGCCTTTCGATCAGGAGAGGTGGAACGTTGACGTAGACAAGGCCGTTAAGATGATTGAGTCTGTGAGACCAGCGTTCGTCACCTTAGGAGGTTCTGTCTACATGTTCCCACACCCCACAAAAGAGATAGCTCAAGCAGCACACTCGGTAGGGGTTAAGCTAGTTCACGACGTAGCACACGTCCTCGGCTTAATAGCGGGCGGTGTGTGGAGTAACCCAATACATGAGGGGGCTGACGTAATAACATCCTCAACACACAAGACTTTCCCAGGACCTCAGGGAGGGGTCATAATGACTGATGACGAAGAACTCTACAAAGAAATCTCTAAAGTAATCTTCCCGTGGTTCCTAAGCAATCATCACCTCCATAGACTGCCGGCAACAGCTGTGACCGCTGTGGAGATGATGGTTTTCGGTGAGGAATACGCTAAACAAATAGTTAAGAACGCAGTAGCTTTCGCTGAGGCGTGCGCTGAGGAAGGTTTTAAGGTACCTACGGAACACTTAGGCTTCACAAAATCACACATGTTCGTGATAGACGTCAGGAACATCGGGGGAGGAGCTAGAGCAGCCACACTACTCGAGCAAGCCAACATAATAGTTAACAAGAACCTACTGCCGTGGGACCCGCCGGAAGCCGTGAAAGACCCTTCAGGTATAAGACTAGGCACTCCTGAGATGACTAGATTCGGCATGAAGGAAGGTGACTTCAAGGAGGTAGCTAAGTTCATGCGTGAAGTCTTAATAAATGGGAGACCTCCCGAAGAAGTTAAGAAGAAGGTGATTGAGTTTAGGAAGAACTTCATCGAAGTAAAGTACGGGTTCAGCCTACCTAGAGAATTAGAGGAGAAACTTCCTAAAATGCCTATACTACTCTAAAGCCACGCACTCAGGTGTCTCAACCTCTTGTGCGAGCTATGGCTTAAGACATGGGTCGACGTGAACAACATATGCGTTAGTAGTAAGAAGGTCTTCTTAATACCTGTCGGTAGTGTGGAGCAACACGGACCGCACCTCCCGCTAGGACTAGATTACATCATAGCGCAGCACGTGGCCCTAGAAGCGTGTAAGAACTTAGAGAGCGGGGGTGTGAGAGCTCTTGTCCTCCCCCCGATGACGTACGGCTTAAGCTCTATGTGGTCTGCGTACCCAGGCACTCTCAGCGTTAGTAGCGAGTCACTCTACAAATACTTGAGAGACGTTGTGGTCTCCGCTCACCGTAATTGCCCCGGAACCTACTTAGTAGTGGTTAACGGGCACGCGGGAAACAATGACTTACTAAGGGTTCTGTGCAGGGACGTAGCGGAGGAGTTAGGTCTCGTAATAAGCTTCATTAGTGTGTGGGATTTATGCGGTGACGTTATTAAGGAAGTCTCCACCACACCGTTCACTCACGCTGATGAGGTGGAGACTAGCTTAGCCATGGCGTTGAACTTGCTGGTGAGGGAGCCGCCAAAGGACGCCCCAGAATTTTTCAGGAAACACGATGATTTCTGGCATTCACTAGACTTAACTAAGAGACCTAAAGCATACGTTTTTAGAGCTGAGTCTAAGGGGACGTACGGTATCGGGTCTTTCGGGAAACCTGAGTTAGCGTCTAGAGAGAAGGGTGAGAAGTTACTTAACTGCATGATCAGCAGGTTAGTCATGTTGGTGAGGGAGGTTCTCGAGAACGGTGTCTGAGGGAGTGACTGGGTAAACCCGAATAGATGAGGAGAACCGATGAGCCGCCCCGAGGGAACCCTCGCCCTTTAGGACGGGAAGGAGGTCAGCAAAATAGCGGAAATAGCGAAAACACTATACACGGACAACCACTTAGCTTAAGCAAGCCTGTATTCCTTTCCTGCATGTAGGTATGCTAAGCCTTCAGAAACCATGGCGTCTAGTAATTCCTTCTCCTCCTTCGTCAAGTTCTTGACTTCTCTTAAGGGAATAGGGAATTTCTTCTTAAACCCCTCCATAAAAGACTGAGAAACTACGTAGTTACCGACGACCACGTAACTTCCTGTTCTGAGTAGTGAGTCTACTGAGATACCGCGATTCCTGGCGTTATCAACCCTCATTATCACCTCCTCACCTAACGCGCTGACCTCCTCTCTAGCTTTCCTCTCCGTCTTGAGCGACTTCATGAGTAAAGTGAATTCAGTCTCAATCTTACTGACCCTATCATTCAACGACTCAACAATCTTCCTCAACTCACTGACCTCATTCCTTAACGCAGTAATTTCTGAGTCAACATATTCCTTCAGAGCACTTAAGTCTTTACCTGCATGCGTGCCAGCCTCTCCCCCAACCTTTTTCCGCATCCCCTCATACGCATCGGTCCCGGCAACACCCTGAGTTTCCATGTCTTCAGCGCTTGACTTGACTACATAGCCGCCCTTGCTAGACCTGATGACGTATCCCGACTCCCTCAACCTTAGCAGAGCTATCCTCACCATGCCTACAGAAATTCCTAGAGCGTCAGCTATCTCTCTAGGCATGGCTCCGGGGTTTGACTTAAGGTACTCAACTATCTTCCTATAAATATTCTCGCTCATCCCACTATTTAATTGCCTTCAAACAATATAAAGAGTAGGTGTTGTAGCGCGTGAAGAGGGATAAGATGATAAAGGAGCTGACGTACATGATAGACGAGTCAGACGACGTGTGGAGGAAGATAGCTTTCTACTCAGACCAGAGGGTTCAGGAAATACTGGACACACTATACGCTAGGTGGGGGAACGCAAACTACGAGAAAACACCTCTAGACTACGCGAGCGATGAGGAGCTGAAGGAACTCTACGATAAAGCAATACATATTAAGGAGGAAGACAAGGATAGGGCAATGCTCAACATGTATAGGAAGATCGCGTTGAGTAGTGAGGAAGAGTAGGGACCTGACGAAGCATAAGTTATTTTTCTTTTCTAGCTGGGTGTATGTAGTCCTTAGGTGCTTTAGTGAAGGCCTCCAAGTACTTCCTGAGTATCTTGGGTATGGTGACCGTGCCGTCGTCATTTTGATGATTCTCTAGGATCGCTGTTATAGTTCTGGTGCTTGCTATAGCTGTCGAGTTAAGCATGTGTAGGTAGTCTTTAACCATCCCCTTCCTCCTCAGGTATTTTATGTTCAGCCTGTAAGCCTGCCAATCAAGAACGTTACTACAACTCACCAACTCCCTGAACTTCCCTTGAGCAGGATACCAAGCTTCCAGGTCGTACTTCATAGCAGCTCTTAAGTTGAGTTCCCCGGAAGCTATGTTAACCACCCTGTGAGGTATTTCAAGACCTTTATAGAGTTCCTCAGCGTTCTGTATTAAGAGGTTGAACACATCCCAAGACTGCTCAGGCATCGTGTAAGCGAACTGCTCGACCTTATGGAATTGATGAACTCTGAAGATGCCCTTAATATCCCTGCTCGCTGCGCCGGCCTCCTTCCTGAAGCACGGGCTGACGCCAACGTAAAGCTTAGGCAACTCCTCCTCAGGTATCACGTCGTTTGCGTGTAGGGCTGCCAGCGGGTGTTCTGCGGTGGCTATGAGGTAGAGGTCCTCACCCTCTATCTTGTATAGAGCGTCCTTAAACGCCGTGAATTCCTCCACGGCCTCCATATACTTACCTCTAAGCATGTAGGGAGGTAAGACTAGGACAAAGCCCTTACTGGTTAAGTAGTCCATAGCGTAGGAAAGGAGAGCTAGATCGAGCCACACGATATCCTCGAATAGGTAGTAGAATCTGGACCCAGCGACCTCCCCAGCCTTAATAGTGTCCCCAAGCCTGAGCACGTACTCGAGAACGTCGGCGTGACCCACGAAATCCTTATCAACCACCTCATAATCCATCCTAACTCCCTTCCCCTCAGTCTCGTTAAGGAAGTCGCTCAAGTGTCTCCGCTGAACCTTAGCCCTACCCCACACACGCACCACTGCATTGTAGGTCTCGTCAGGACCTATGGGAACTGATTCATGGAGTAGTGAAGGCATCCTATCAAGAACCGAATTCCTCTCCCTCTCCACCTCATCAAGCCTCTTCTCCATCTCAGATATCTTACTGAGTAACTCCTTAGCCTCAGCTACGGCCGCCTCCCTCTCCTCAGGCGGTAAGTCAGCTATCTTAGAACTTATTAGGTTATGCTTATGCCTCAACTTATTGAGTTCTGTCTGAGTTCTCCTCCACTCCTTATCTAACTCCAGAAACTTATCTACTAGGGAGACGTCCATAAACCTCTTCTTCAGCACCTCCCTCATCAAGTCAGGATTCTCACGCAACACCTTCAGAGTAGACCACACCAAACCGAACACCACAAAGAATACACGGATCTAAGGCTTAAAATTATGAGAGGAGTATCAGTCTTCGTCCCCACATCACTCCTCAGTACTCGGCAAACACATCATCTACTAGACTTAAGTTAAGGAGGTTTTTATATTACGCGTGACCCTGATAATAACTGAGTCAACGAACACGACCTTCCTCCTATGCTTACTTAAGGAAGCTCTGAGAGGGAATTTAACAATCTTCAAAACCTCATAGCTCGAATTAATTCCCCTCATCAGATCCTCAATCACCTCGTAAAAACCCTCACTTAATTTATGGATTGAGTATACGGTACCGCACGTGGTCAGAGCCGTTTTAAGGAAGTCTATGTCAGCACCCCTAGACTTAACCCCGAAAGGAGGGTTCATTATGACAACGCACTCACTGCCCCGGAAGGGGGGTGCGTTCCTCAAATCCGCTAAGACCAGATCGTACGGTGTGGGCGAGCTCTTAATCAATACCTCGTTAGCGACGCTAAGTGCGTCCTCATCAACATCACTACATATTACGTACTTAGAACCGAGTATGGATGAAGCCAGCGCTAGCCTGCCAGTCCCACAACCTAGGTCGTGCACGACACGCCCCTCAACATCGCCGGCCATAAACGCGGACCACACTAAATCAGCGGCTACGTCGGCCGGGGTCACATACTGTTCTAATCCTTCCTTAGGCGTCCTAAACCCGGGAACCCCGGAAATAACTATCTCTAACCATTTCTTAGATACCTTCACCATGCCCTAGAGCACCTGAATCACCGCACTTAGTGACTGCCTGAGAATATGTTCTAGTTTTACTCGTACTCCCTCCACGTATGCCCACACTTAGTACACTTATAAAACCTGGTAGGCGGTTCGTCGGCTCTCCTAGTTTGCATGACATAGTAAAACGCTTCATCATTACCACACTTAGGACACCTAACACCCTTAACTCTGGGTATGGACTTCATAGTATCCTCCGAGGATATCACGTATATTTTTTCTTTCTCACTATGTGTTATCTTCTTGGAGAGCGTTGGCATTTTCCTGTCTTGCGGTGAGGTCTCCTTCCTGTAACCACACTTAGGGCACACTAATACTGCCTTGCCGCCCTCCTTCCTGGCAATCATCAAAGACCCGCATTTAGGGCAGAAATACGTCACTCCCCACACCCAATTATGGGATTATTCAACACAGTAGCTTATATACCTCCATGAAAAACTTCTTAATAAACCCACCATAAATCAACAAGCTACTCAAGCCCCTCAGCCCTAACTCCTCAACACGCACTACTGCACGAACACTCCTGCCGAAACTAGATTCTGAAACAAACTTGTTTAGGGAGTCCAAACCACCCTCAAGCAAACCCACGTGCTCCACAGATAAAGCCCCCCTCATAATTAGGTATGCAACATATTCCCTACCGTCAGAACACCTCATGAGCTCATACACTAATACCCTAGCCTCTTTCTTCAAACCCTTCTCAACACCTAGAATCCATCGCGTGAGCTGACGCCCCTACCAGCGCGTCCCGGACTTAACTTTCTAGGATTCGGCGTAAGCCGCGCCTACTCCTCCATGTTTAAAGCTTTACTAACTGCCTTAAGTACCCGCTCAGCCTCCCCCCTAGTATTACTGACAACTTCCTTAAGGACTTGGAGCGGATCGGTGCCGTCAGTAACTATCCTGAGGATCGGGGTCCCTATTAAGGGATGCTCTATCACGTAGGTAGCTAACTTCGTGTGCGGGTTGCTTAGAGCAGACTTGGCGAGAAGGTTAGCTAGGGTATGGTCCTCTCCCTCGATCTCTAAAACCAATTCCTTATCAGCGTACTTACGTATCTTCACATTCACCTACTTCATCCCTCAACAAACCACATACTACAGAAACCTAATAAGTCTTTAAAGACGAACACGCGGGCCTCGGGCTTGAGGCAACATAGGTTTAGCTACCCTTCCTTCTGGCTTGATTGTATGCTTTAATGATCTGCTTCCTAGTCAGGGCGATCTCCGTCGAACTACCTACTATCGTTACCTCAACTGATGTTCTCTTAACTTTATGCTTGATTAAGGAGGCTTTCGGCCCTCTAATCTTGGTTAGTGCGTCAGCTATCTCCAAACATTCCTGTATTGACGAGCACGGTAACGAGATTTTGGCTGTGTTAGGGCACATAGCGTGAGTACCTTAAACACATTTAAGGGTTCCGTACTCAGCGGATGTTTTCCTACTCTCGGTAGATTTGCAGTTAGGGCACGTGAGCGTGTTGCCTTGCTTAAGTAACTCAGCCCCGCAAGCACTACAGTACGCGACGACAACACCTAATTGACGCTCCCTAACGCTGACGTGGTATGGAGGGTTCTCCGAGATTACTCGAGCTTTGAGTAGGTCCCCGGGCTTGATGTAGTCGTGTAAGCTCCTCACGTACTTATCATGTACTTGAGAGACGTGGAGTATCCCTGTGAAGGGTGTGACGTACTTAACACACCTAGAATCGCTGAGTATCTTGATTAACGCGTAGTCCTCCCTCACGGAAACAACTAAGCCGTACACAACGGTCCCAACAGCAGGTAGGTGAATCTTGTTGTTGACGCGCTTAACCTCAACTACCCTCAAGTCTACGTTGGTTACGGGATACCCTATGACCGCGGACCTAACCCTACCCTCAACCTCGTAAGCCCCGTCGCCAGGCAGGAATTCCTCGATGACGCAGACCTCATCCCCTGGAACAAGCCTTAACTTACTGATATCCTCCAACCTCATCCAATCACCTACCACTAAACACGCGTTCTAAACTTTTATTTGTTTACGAAGTCATTATTTCTGGTGTTAGGTTTGAGTTTCACGGCCCCTGACGCTAGAGTTTGGTCTTACATCATAGAAGCTACCGGCAAGTTCAGCGAGTCAGGAGTTTTCGTGCTTAAGCCTGACTCCCTCTACGTTAGGGCTATAGACCCATCGAGAACCGCTATGATAGAGTTTTACATCCCTAAAGAAGCTTTCGAGTCTTACGAGCCGGTCACTGAGAGAACGGTCTACCTAAGCATGGAGGACTTAAGCAAAATACTTAAGAGTGCTGGAAGAAGCGATAAGCTCACGATGTCTTTCTCTGAAGACAGCATAAGGATAGAATTCTCTGACGGGGTGGTGACTAGGATGTTTAAAATGCCTCTCAGGCTTGAAATCGCTCACGAGGAGATCCCCAGCCTAGAAATAGAGTACCCGAATAAGTACGTGGTCAGTGGCGACGTACTCCATGAAGCGCTAGCCAGTATCGAGAAGGTCGGTGACGTCCTCAAGGTCAGCGGTGATGAGTCCACGCTGAAGCTAGAGTCTGTGGGCGACTTAGGTGAGGCGGAGGTAATATTAAGTCTTGAGAGAGGGGTTTTGAGAGAAGCTGAGGTGAGGAACCCGGGCTTCGAAGTCTCTTACAGTATTGATTACCTATCCTACATGAAGAAACCTATTAAGTCAAGTGATGAGGTGGTCGTGATGGTGGGTAGTGACCTACCGATATGTCTTGAGCTGAGGTTCCCCTCAGGGAGTAAGCTGAACTACTACGTCGCGCCGAGAACAGAGTGAGTAGAGTGGGTAGTAACCTCCAGAAACTACTTAGGGAGTATTACAGGACATCGAGTGAGTTCCTACTACCCGAGGACTTCATACTCAGAGAATTCGCTTTTCAAACACTTAACGGGAGCTTCGTCAGGCACCTATCCTTCCAGAACATAGCTGAGTTCAGGGAATTCCTGGTCAAGGAAACCCCAAAAAACTCTTACTACTCAGTGGCTCTCTACAGCGACCCCGCAGCGCAGAAAATAGAGGATAAAGGATATATATTCGCTGAGTTATTCTTCGACATAGACGTCGATCACTTACCGGAGTGTAGCACGATAGAGTACCAATTAGTTCCTGAGGCCTCGCTAAACGTAGTTAGTGAGGATTGTGTGGAGGTCGGTAAGCAGGAACAGTTAAAACTGCTTGATATTCTGACGTACTTCTTCGGCTTCAGCATGAGCGAGATCAGGATGTACTTCACAGGCCATCGAGGCTTCCACACCTTGGTGAGGTCGAGAGACGAGGATTGGATGAAGCTCACGTCAAAACAGAGGAGGGAGTTGGTTGACTTCATTAAGTTGAGAAAGGCTGAGAAGCTCGTTGCTAAGGGTAGGAAAGCAAAGTCTCTTAAACTCACGGCACTCTACGCTAGAACGCTTAAGTTGCTGGAGACTGACCCAACCATGAGTTTCGACGAGGCCTTAAGTAGTGTCAAGGTAGAGATAGATGAGTTGGTCACACCGGACCTCACTAAGCTGGCTAGGGTAGTGAATACCTTGAACGGTAAGACAGGTTTTAAGGTAACTCTACTACCTAGCGAGTCAGAATTGGTGAGCTTCACTATCAGCCCACGCTTATCACCTTTCAGGAAAGAAGTCGAGGTGAGACCCCTGTTTTCTTCTAAGAGGGAGGTAAGAATACTTGATTACGAGTTAAGGCTTGTTAAGGGTAGGAGCATCGTCGTGCCTGGGTGGGTCGCTGTCTACCTAGCCTTGAACGAGGTCGTTGAGATAATTTAACTCGGATTTTTATTCGGTGGTTGCCTTAATTTTAACGGGGCGTCTTAGTGCTTAAGGACCTGCTTAAGAACGAGTTGACTGACTTAAAGTTAGCTAGGCTGAGTAGGGAGGTTGTTGAAGGCGTTGTTAGGGAGGTCACGTCGTTAATGGATTGGTGCTTGAGTATCCCTGTCATCGAGGTTTGTGAAAGGGAGGTAGCAATGATCAAAGACATTTCCGAGAAGCTAGCTAACGTAAGGTTAAGTAAGATCCTTGAAGCAGACCCCAACACATTAGATGCCGTGAACGTTGACGTGGAGTTCCTGAGTAACCTGGTTAAGACAGCTAGGAAGTATGAGAAGCTTGTCTTGATGGGTCTCCTAGACTCCGAAGGCAACGTGCCGGTCACGATAACCTCAGACTACTTAACCATAGGTACTCATAGGTACTCGAAAGGCTCCATAACACTACTTAAGTCCCACCTAGCACTATTCCTGGAGGCGGCAGGTCTGGTAAAAATCGTTGATGTGTGAGTAATTGAGTATCAAGACCTTCAGCCATGGAGCGCTGAAGTCAATCAGCTAACCACCCATTTCCGGCGTGAGGAAAGCCACGTTATCACCGTCTCTGAGGACATGGTTTAAGCTAAATACGCCAACCCCGTTAACCGATATGTAAAGAAAGAGTCTTCCTTCAAGAATCCCCTCCCCAACCCTCCTACTAATCCTGTCTTTAATGACTTTAAGGAGATCCGCTAGCGTAGATCCATCACTTAACTCAACTTCATACACTCTCCTACCCTCAACCAAGTCACTGGCTCTACCTAGGAAGGTAACGTAGACTTTCAAGACCTCACCGCCAATGAATAACTCGTTATCAATCTATTAATTATGATTTAACGCAGTTAATAATAATCGCCTACACCAGACTTTCATGATCCAGACATAGCGTCTTATCAGGAATTTTATAACTAAAATTCTCGGTTTTATGTATTGTTGTAATATAGTAATTCAGTAATTGAAAATACCAAAATACTTATAAGCTCTGTAATTTAAGTAAATTCGGTGAGAATATGAGTGAAGAGTTTAGGAAGGAGTTGGAGAGGTTGATTAACGAAATTAAGTCACGTGTTGACGCACTTTCTGAGGAAGTTGAGGAATTATATGAGAGTGGCGAGTACTATAGGGCTTTCAGGAAGTGGTCTGAGGGAATATCGAAGGTCTTGAGGGATTTCAGGGGTTCGTTAAGTAAGTTGAGTGAGTGGATTAGGGAATCTAAGCTTAGTGAGAGTGAAGTTAAGGAATCCATTGACTACCTGAAGAAGAGTCTTGAAGAAATTCTTGAGAAGATTAATGAGGTTAATGAAGCACTTAAGGAGCGAGGAAGGAAAGGCTTCAAGATGTTCATCGGTGTAGGACCTCACAAGTACACGAGAGAGATCTTTAAAGGACTTGAAGACACAATAGAGGGTGTCGTGGAAGGTGTTGAGAGAGCTATTGAAGCTTTTGAAGAATCACTAACTAAGCCTACTCAAGTAATCTCAGTAAGACTTAAGGAGAAAGACTTAGAGGTGGTAGACCAGCTAGTAGATGCAGGAATCTTCAAAAGCAGGAGTGAGGCAATAGCGTATTTCACGAGGAAAGGCATAGAATCAAGCAAAGAATGGATAGAGAAAGCACTAGAGCAAGCAAAGAAGATAAAGGAATTACAAGACTCGATAAGAAAGGAACTAGGAGAACATAGTGATGAACGAGAGGACGAGAGAAAGCACTGACCCCTCCCCACTCTTCAGGGCGAGCCTCAGTTGTGATAAAACCTAAAAACTCTAACACGAAAAATACTTGGTGTTAGCCGCCGTAGCTCAGCCGGGTAGAGCCCCGGCCTCGCACGCCGGGGGCCGCGGGTTCGAATCACGCCGCCGC
>CAZWSU010000009.1:0-20309 GCA_964636755.1 uncultured Desulfurococcaceae archaeon | reverse complement strand
TAAAACCCAGCACTACGAGGACTCACACCAAAGACATACAAACAAAATAAACGATTAAGAAAAACTTAAACAACCCAGCTCAAAACAAAGAAACTGTGCATAAATGTTGAAAAATATAATCAACTTTTAACTACCGTAATTATTATGACGGATTTTCTAATTATTTTTCGTACTTCTCTATTAGGGTCGAGATTAGTTTATGGTGCTCTTCCTCGTTCTTAGCGAGAGATTCAGCCAGCTCTTTTAGCACGGGGTATGGTAGTTCTTGAGCGAGCTTCTTATAGTGTTCAATCATCTCGCTCTCTATTAGTAAGTGATCTTTAAGAAGTCTCACTATGATC
This sequence comes from uncultured Desulfurococcaceae archaeon, assembly GCA_964636755.1. Classification (GTDB taxonomy): domain Archaea; phylum Thermoproteota; class Thermoprotei_A; order Sulfolobales; family NBVN01; genus Zestomicrobium. The sequence continues at coordinate 19,968 of CAZWSU010000009.1, read as the reverse complement.
GCTTTCTCCCTAGCAGACGGTTTCAGCTCTTCTATTTCTTTCATTACTTCACTCTCTTTTTCGAGAGCTTCTTCATAAGCTTTAAGCATGCCCTTGACTACCTCTTTATGGATTAGAGTCTCTATAGCTATCTTCTTAATGATTTTCTCAAGATCCTGCACCTCCACTCCCTGAAGTCTAAGTACTCGGATAGCGTGTAGGTAGGAACTTGTCGCGTTCTCCTCAATCTCCTGGCTTTTCTTAATTAGTTCGTGAGACATTTAAAACCACCACAGAATTATTACGTAAAAAGTTAATAAGTACATATGGAATTGATTGAGTTCTTAACCGCCGGGAGTCCCGTGAAATGTTGCTTCCTTCCAGACTAAATCCCATAGATCGCTCTCTGTGAAAGCTTCTCTTCGCACGATCATTTCAAGAACTTTCTTAAGTAGTGCGTGATGGTATAGCTCGTCTCTCAAGAGTGTTTCTAGGAGGAACTTAATAGCCTTATTCTCAACCCCTCTCTCCAGCGTTTCCTTCAGGTACCTGATCATTTGCTCCTCAGTTCTTATGTGGTACTCGATCTCGCTCGCAATCCTATCTAACTCAACCTCACCTATTAGAGGTCTCTCACCCTTAAGTAACTCTGTCATCGCATCATATATCATAGAGTGCTTAAGAGAATCCTGAGCTACCGCAGTCATGACTACCTTAACTACAGGGTTCTTGACGTCTTTAGCTGATTCAGCTAATTTCTTAGAATACTCTTTCTCAAGTTTACTCATGTTCTCAAATGACGCGTTACTCATACGTTCCCCCGTAAACTATATGCTCAGAAGACATTATAAACAATCGTTTCTTGGTGACTGATTCTGCATTTTAATTATCCTTCGACAAATCTTGTTAGGGGACATTAAGTGGGTTCAGGGTTCGGTGAAGCACGTGTAAGAAGGGTGCTTGATGGTGGTAGGCTATATAATTCAGTTATAGTAAGACCCCCGGTCAAGGAACTCGTTAAGTGTGTGTCAACACATCCTTTAAGAAATACCGTCGATTACGGGTTGGCGGTTAAGCAACACGAGAATTACGTGAAGATTCTTCGAGAAGAGGGTATTGCGGTTTATGAGCTACCGCGGCTTGAAGATTTTCCGGACTCAGTTTTCATACAAGATACTGCCGTTGTGAGGTCGGCTGTCAAGCGTGCCTTAATTTCCAGGTTTGGCGAGCCTAGTAGGAGAGGGGAAGAATTAAGTGTTCGAGAGTTTTTGAGTAAGATGGGTTTCGAGGTAGTGGACGTTAAGGAGCCGGCTACTTTAGAGGGCGGGGATGTTCTAGTTACTGATGTGGGCGTAATATTCGTTGGAGTTACTAGCAGGACAAACCTGTACGGGGTTGATGCTTTAAGAAATTTCTTTAAGGAGTTCAGGGTTGTCGGGGTGCCCGCAACTAAGGTGTTCCACCTACTCTCAGCAGTTAATTACGTCGGTAACAAGACTCTAGTGATAGTGCCTGAACTCGTTGATACCTCCTACTTTAATGGCTTCAGACTCGTCCGTGTGCCTTTAGAGGAGGCTTACGCGGCGAACATGCTATACCTAGGCGATAACAAAGTACTCGTCCCTGAGGGACACCCTAAGACTGTCGAGATTATGAAGAGGGAGGGTTATAAAGTTATTGAAGCAGAGATTTCCGAGTTCAGGAAATGTGATGGGGGCGTAACGTGCTTAAGTCTACCACTCTACGAGGTCTAAAACCGGCCATAAAGTTTTTAAATCATCGCCACGTATAACTATATTGATATGTAACTCAGGTGTTACGCATGAACAGAAGAATCTTTAAGTTAGCTATAGTTCTGCTAGTAATAGTGATTGCTTTAATTGCTTTTGTGCCGCCTCAAGCAGATTTCATGCCTGAAGAGAAGAGGTTCCCATACATTACCTTCCCGTTATTACCGCCTTTACTCGCGATAGCCTTAGCTATGGCTACGGGCGAGATTGTCCCGGCGCTATTTGCTGGTGTGTGGATAGGTGCTTTAATGTTTGCTGGGTATAACCCGGTGGGTGGCACGATACAGTTAATTGAGTGGTACATAGAGAACGCAACAGATCCTTGGAATGCCGCGATACTCCTCTACGACTTCGTTCTAGGAGCTTTCATGGGTCTCCTATACACGTCAGGAGCCGTTCACTCAGCCGCACGCTCAATCTCCTCGAGAATCAGGAGTGCTAAGGGTGCAAGCACGGCAGCATCTCTCCTGGGCGTCGCAGTATTCTTCGATGACTACGGGAACACAGTCATAGTCGGCAACTCTATGAGACCCGTAAGCGATAGACTTAGAGTTAGCAGGGAACTCCTGAGCTACATAGTTGACTCAACCGCCGCTCCTATCGCCGGCATAGCCCTCGTGTCTTCCTGGATTGGGTATGAGGTCAGTCTTATAGGAGACTCTATAGCAACCCTGAGAGAGCAGGTTGAAGCAGGGTTAATAAGTGCTGCTCCTGAATATGAGGCGTATTATATGTGGTTAAACGCTGTTCCTTATCATTTCTACTCGATTCTAGCTATAATATTAGTGTTCCTAATAGTCCTTACTAGAAGGCATTACGGGCCAATGCTTAAAGCAGAGTGGAGGGCAGTGAAGGAAGGGAAGGTGATAAGAGACGGCGCAACCCCCTTATTACCTACTGAGGAGGTCCTGGGTGCGGAACCAACGACTAGAAAGCAGGCTTCAGGATGGCTTTTCGCGGTAGCCATGATAGTCTTAGTGTTAGTTACCTTATTAGGTATGTGGGCTACTGGCGCTGAAGAACTCAGTAGGTTCTGGGAAACGCCGTTTACTGATGCTTTAATGAACGCTGACACAGCTAAAGCACTCCTCTGGGCTGGCATGGCGACATACTTGGTCACGTTTGCTTGGGTGTTGTTAGGACGAATAATGAGTTTTAGTGAGGTAATGAAGCAGACGATCAAAGGCATGTACTTGATGGTCTTACCTAACACTATCTTGCTTCACGCGTGGAGTATTAAGTCAGCGACTGACGCAGTAGGCACCGCAGATTACGTGATTCACGGAGCGGTTGTGGCTGGGCTTTCAGTATTCCTCGTCCCGCTAATAATATACTTAGCATCAATGTTCATATCGTTCACTACAGGCACTAGCTGGGGGACTTTCGGAGTCATGATGCCTATAGCTGTGCCCATGGCTTGGCAACTAGCTCTCCTACAATACCCAGACAACCTGAATATCGCGTATTTAATTACTTTCGCCTCCATAGGAGCTGTTTTCGGCGGCGGTATCTTCGGAGATCACTGCTCACCAATAAGTGACACAACAATCATGTCATCCATGTTCTCCGCTTCAGACCACATAGATCACGTCTCAACACAACTACCTTACGCAGTTACCGCAGGATTCGTGGGTATCATACTCTACGCGTTATTAGCGGTAGGGATCACGAGCCCGTTAGTGCTCCTTCCTGTAGGAATAATACTGCTGATAGTGCTTCACAGAGTGTTGAACATTCTCTACTCTAGAAGAGCTAGACTACCGCCGGTAGTGCCTGACTACCCATGAAACAATCATTAAAACTTTTTAGTTGAAGCTGTTTATATATGTTCAGGTCTTTCTTCCCATGTGTTAGGAACCTATTTTCGCTCTGAGTGTTATTTAAATTAAAAACACCAATTTACTTCTCGAGAATTATTTGCCCTAGCTCTTCATAGGTGTTTGCGTCAAATATCTTTATTAGGCTTGAGGATATGGTGTATAATTCATTACCTACGTAAGCTATCCGCAAGCAGTACTCGTGAGGCAGTATTGTCTCAACCTTCAACTCGTTGTTACTATATCTCACCACTAGAGCTCCGCTAGATACGTAGCCTGATGAGTAGCTCGTGATAGGTAGCATGATCAGCTCTTTTTCAAGGTATATGGTTACTGCGTGGTGGTCTTGAAGTGCTTGAGACCATGCAGAGTACACTAGGACTTTCGCAATCTCACTCATGTTGGTCGGGTCCGTGACATTGAACAGAGATATCTTAAGAGACCTGTCTTCAAGACCTATACCTAATAACTTGTTACCGGGTAACGGATGTAGATATTCACTAAAACCAGGTATTTTGAGGTAACCTAATACCTGAGGATTTTCAGGGTCTGAAATATCTATAGCGAATAAGGGATCCACTTGCCTAAACGTGACTAGGAAGAATACGTTTCCTATTAGTCTAGCTGAATATATTCTTTCCCCGCGTGCTAGGTTTCTCAAAGAACCTATTACTTCAAGACTAGTTAAGTCTACTATAAACACGTTGTTACTGACTTCCCCGGTGAAGGACACGTAGATTATGAGCCTGGGTTTCGTGTACCCGTAGGAGACTTGATCCCAGTCACCCATTACCGGAACACTCCTACTTTCGCACACATTAGCTGTGCATTCCTGAATAACTATCTCATTTGATCTCTTAGTGGTCGTCTCATATATCTGGTAAGAGGTAGGCTCGAAAGACACTATTACCGAGTAGTTGTTGTCCGTCGTAGCGGTTATGAAGTAATTGCCTGTCTCCTCCATAGTGAACTGGTCGAGTAGGTGTCCTGAGACGTTGAATAACCCTCTCAGACTTATCGCGAGTCCCTCGACGGAAAACACGTAGAAGGTGGTCAAGTCGTGCTTATGCTCCTTGTTAATATCGTTAACGACTTTAGTAATTAGTTCCTTACGATTCTCCTCACTCATGTTTAGGAGGTAGTCCTCGATTTTCTCGCGAGCTAAATCTAATTGCCCAGCATCTATTAACTCACTTATCTTGTTCGCTATGTCTATAGGTAGGTAGTTAGTGAAGGTTCTTAATGTCAGCAGATACGCGTCTAGATAGCTAAACTCGGTTCCGCGAGCTATGTAGAGGTTATTGAGTGACATGTAGAGCCAGCTACCGCCTCCCATCATAAACGTGTATGTTGCGTAGTTTAGTTCGTCGAGATCTAGTGCCAGTATCAGTGTGTAAGCGTTAGGGATCACATCCACAACCACGAGGGTTTCTAGAGGTACAGGTTTATCGTTAACTAAAGGTACTATGAGTTCGTTGGCGAGCGTGTTAGTTACTACATACAGGTAATTACCTGAGAGCCTGGAACTCAGCATGCTGCCAGTCATTGTGATCTTGTTTAATAAGACTGGATTACTGACGTTGCTAATATCGAACACGTAGGTGTTCACGTTAGGTGTTCCAGATGGTACTACGAAGCACCTGCACTCTATTTCCGGGATTATCGGATACTTAACGTATGTTTCCGTAATAACCAACAATTTATTCTTGTATAGGAATAAACCTCGCACGTACTCATCCAACGCGAGCACGCTTGAAACCGTTTTTCCGGGCACGCTGACAATAAACACTTTACTGCCTGAAGCAACTGCTATTAACTCATTACTTACTTTAACTATGTCCGGCTCGTCAATACCCTCAACCTGAACGTTAGTCTTGGAAGTCGTGGTTGTTTGTAATGACTCTCTTAGGTCGGATACGAGTGATGCAGTTGTTATGGGCAGGGTAAGCGGCACAATCAGCGTATCTCGCACCTCATACAAGTAAGTCAGTTGATTAGCTAAGGCTCTTAAATCAATTAGAGATCTTAAGTACTGGAATAACTCCTCGTAACTACTAAACTTCCTCAAGCCTTCTAAGTTAATTAAGGAGATATTTACTTGCTGACCACCGTAGGGACTACTCAGTGGGTAGGTTGGTGTGACAGGCTTATGAGGTTCGCCGTAGATACTACTCATTATGAAGGGTAGGGATGCGCCGGCAATTAAAGACGCTATAGCTAGTAGAGCGAAGATTTCTCGCTTCATTACATCACCTCACTTAATTCCTTGTTTAAGGCTTAGATAACTCTATGGCTTGAACGTTGGTGTTCAAGTATTAGAACACTTAGTTATTCTTAAGTGAGAGTCATGTAATATACTTAGTGATATAGCTGATGGTTACTCAGGCAGAAGACTTAAGTAGGACAGCTCTCAGGATATATGTCTACCTCCTCGAATCTAAAGACCCTAAGGGTGTTAGAGATATTGCTAGAGCGCTGAACATGCCTGTGAGCAGTGTTCATTACCATCTTAAGCGATTAGAGGATTTAGAGATTATTGGTAGGAGGGGCGACGGCTACGTAGTCACTAAGACCATACATCTTGAGGGTTACGTCCTCTTAGGGAGGAGACTCATACCGAGGTTACTGATATACTCACTGTTTTTCTTAGGCGTTAGTTTGAGTCAAACATACATGATCTTAATCAACAAAACAGTAACCTCAGATAAGCTGTTATTACTGACTCTGTGTTTAACTGCTTTCATCCTCTTCCTTCTTGAAGGTCTGAACATGAGGTCTAAACTTAAAAGCTTATGATTAATGGGGAAACGCTTTAAGTGATCTTCTTACTTATGTTTCCTACTCCTCAAGTAGAGGAGGGCAACAGCTAAGATGACTGCTACTAGAGCTGCTATAACAGCCGTGGTTACGAGAGTGTTTCTAGTTCCGGGTTGCTGCGCTGTGGTGGGGGTTTGCGTGGTTGGTTGAAGCAGTATTAGAGCAACCTCTACTAAATCGGCATCCTCATATTCTAGCAGTAACGTTTCATCACTCACGTATATTGTTGGGTTTCCAGAATACGTTAGTAGTAGGAGTTCCTCCGGTATGTGTATGACGCACTTCCCTTGAGGTCTCAATGTAAACTTAAGAACTACTTCATCAGTTACTTCAGAGTTGTTGATGACGTACGTGAACCTAACCCACTCAACACTACTTATCACGTTGATGATGGCATTATCATTTATTAAATCGACAGGTAGGGAGGCGCCGTCAGAGTCTATAGCGTAGAGAGTTGAGGCGTCGTAACCCGGTTCTAGAGGAACCTCCAAGGACTGACTTGAGACATTAGGGAAAACCAACTCAACTAATACTGACCCGTCAGCGTTTAAGTAGTAGTTAGTCATGCTCGGCCGTACCGTGACGTAGTAATCTCTAGTTGACGCGGGGTTGGTTAACAGCAAGAATAGGAGGAAGAGACCTGAAAGAACTCTTAGTTTAAGGTACGTCTTCATTCATGCTTCACCGATTAGTGTATGCGGGTGTTTCTTTTAAGTAATACCTCAAGTAATGCAACCTATAAAAGCTTTTCAGTAGGTAATTAAGTAGGGGTGCCTCTGTTAAGTAGTTGTGTTCTAGTATGTTCTTGCGTGGGTGGGTGTTATGGGTTGGAGGAAATATAATTACTGGCCTAAGACATTCATTCCTGGTCAGAGACCACCTCACGGGAGTTCAGAATGGGTTTTCAGAGGTTGTTACTGGAGGTGGCTAGCTCCTAAAATACCTGAGTTCTCGAGTAGGGAGGAGGAGGTCAGGTTTCTTGAGGAGCTCCTGTCTTTTCTTCGTCAACGCGTGAGGAAGATAGAAGAAAAGATTAATGAGTTAAGGAGCTCGAAGGGGTAGGAACGTGTTGCAACACGTTGCAACAGCATTTCATAGTATTACTAATATTAAATACCTTAGAGATCTTTAGTGAGGTGAAGACTGGGTGGAAATCGGTAAGAACAAGCTCGTGGCACTCGCTCTGTTGTTAGCTATCGGGGCCTCAGTTATCCCGGCCACGGCAGTAGTTACTGCTCAGACCACTCAGCCTGTTGAGGGGACTCGCAGAGGTCCTGAACACGCTGTGGAGGTCTTGATATCTAGGGTTGAGTTACTGATAAGTAGGATTGAAAGTTTTAGTCAGGCCTATAACATATCATTAGACGAGAACATGACCTCACTTATTAATGAAGCTAAGGATCTTTTGAACGAGGCAAAAGAACTCAAGGATACCAACTTGACTGAAGCTTTGAGTAAGGTCCTTCAGGCAGCTAGGTTAGTGACTCCGGTCTACGTCTACGTGATCCAAAACCTGCCCCCAACAGTTAAGGACGACTTCGCTGTCAGGAGGACTGAAGCTCAGTTCCGTGTGAGGGAGAGGATAGTATTATCGCTGAACGCCACGATAGAGTGGTTGGTTGAGAGAGGGGTTGAGGTCCCTGAATGGGTGTTAAGCAACATATCTAGAGCACTTGAGTTAATTAGTGAAGGGAGGCAAGCACTAGCTGAAGGCAACGTTACTAAAGCTAAGGAAATCCTTAAAGAGATCGACGACATAATTAAGGAAGTTAATAAAGCTCTCAAGACAGAATTAAGGGTTAAATGGATTAAGGCCGTATGCGCTGAGAGAACCTTAGTTGCTCTGGTAGCTCAGGTTAACGCGTTAATCCACATAGTTAACGAATCAGCTGAGTCTATAGAAGCAGGTGAGTATGAGAACGCTACGGAACACCTCAACGCAGCGTCTAGGAAAGCTGAATTCATAATAAACATAGTAATATCTTTAGAGGTATACGTAAACAATGAGTCGACCTACTACCAGATCCTTAACTTAAGCAAACAAATCGCTATAATATTGAGTAGCAGCATCGAGGATGCTAGAACTGCCCTAGAGAATGAAGACCCGGACACAGCACTCATAATACTCTCAAACGCCTTGAATGAAGTACAACCACTCTTCGATCAATTAAAGAGTCTAGCCAGATGGAAATACATCGAGTTAGAGGAGGTCAAGCAAGTAATTTTGAGAATTAGGGAACGTGTCAGGGAACGTATAAGTAGACTAATTAGAATCTATGTAGCGACGGAGATCAAACTCAGTTGGAGGGTAATGATGCTTGAACAATCATTAAACACTTTAAACATATTATATGATAGCGGGAGAATAACGTGTCAAACCTACCTAAACCTACTGAACGCGATGAAAGCATTCGTAGAGGAATTACTGAACGCGGTTCCTCAAAACATGTACATGATTAGAGCTAGACTTAACAACTTATTAAATGACATCAACACATACATAAATAACACAACTTGCTAATTTTTTGATTAAAAATTAAATCAAGTGCTTCTAATTTAATTAGTTACGCAGTAGTTAGCTCCAGATCTCTTATTTATAGCTACTTTAACGATACTAACACGAGGTATGTTCATGAGTCTTGTTCGTGTTTCCGGAAACGTTCACGTTTTAGAGGGCCGTACCAATTTAGGGATAATCGCATTTGACGATGGTGAGTGCTTAGTTATTGATACGGGGATTAATAGAGATCAAGGGAGAAAGTTACTTAACTCCATTAAGAACGCGGATCTTAAGATTAGGGCCGTCATAAACACGCATTCCCACGCAGACCACATAGGCGGTAACAAAATAATCTCAGAGAGAAGCAACGTCGTATTTTACTCATCAAGTCTTGAAAAGCCTTTTATCGAGTTACCTTTAACAGAGGTCATCTACCTCTACGGTGCTTACCCTCCTGAAGCTCTAAGAAAACACTTGATTGAAGCTGAGGGGGTGTCGGTAGAGGACGTGCGTAAACTAAGTAATGAATATCCTTTCCTGAGGATTGTAGAATTACCCGGTCACAGTATCGGGATGATAGGGTTGGGAGTCGGGAACGTGTTGTTTTCTGCTGACGCGTTCTTCCCTGAAGAGATTATAGTGAAATACGGAATCCCCTATCATTTAAACGTTCAGGAAGCTGTGAAGACTCTTGAGAAACTCAATAACGAGGTTTTAAACAACTATGAGGTAGTAGTTCCTTCTCACGGGAAGATACTTAACAGGGAAGGAGCCCGGCAACTAATAAACAGTAATATCGAGGCAATAACCAATATTAGAAACATTGTTTTAAAGAACGTTAAAGGTGGTCTCCCACTAAACGAGTTGATTAAGCGTGTCTTGAGGGATCTAGAACTCACTCCTCAAACAACGATTAACTACCTTTTAATAGCCTCAGCTCTTAAATCATACGTTGCCTGGTTAATTAACGAGGGGCTCGCGGAGTTAGTGGTGTCTGACAAGGAGCTATACATTGAGGCTAAGTCTTAACGCATAACTTACCTCAAAATTAGAAGATATAACTCATGAACTCCCTTAGTAATTCTCTTTCAGGTTCTTTCCTCTCCTCGCTTAATGGTGGTCTGAGAACGGGTTCTATGGGTGCCCCTACAGACGCGAGAGCTGCCTTGACCGCGGCTATAGTGGAGGTTCCTGATTCTATTAGCTTAGAGAGCTTGAGAAGCTTCATGTAGAGACTATAAGACTTAGCTATGTCTCCTGAAAGCCAGGCATCGTAGATACTTCTGTGAAGCTTGGGAGCCAAGTTGGATAGCGCTACGACCCCCCCGTCACCCCCAATCATCAAGTTAATCAGGAAGTACTGATCCAGCCCTGAAAATACTGAGAAGTCTTTCCTGACTTCCTTAACTTCCCACACTACTTGCTTGAGGTAGATGAGGCTGTCGTGGGTTATCTTAATCCCTACTATATTACTATACTCACGAGCCAACTCCTTAACAATCTGCACGGGTAGTGAGACCCCCGTTAACGCCGGGAAATGATATATGAAGAGAGGCAGGTCCAAGGACTCAGCTATCCTGCCGTAATGTTTTTTAAGTTCCTCCGGCGTTGGTTTGAAGAAGTAAGGTGTTATGATTATACCACCATCAACCCCCACATCTTTGGCAAACTTGCCGAGCTCTAACACCTCAAGCGTGGTGTTACCGCCTATCCCCGGCAAAACCTTAGTCCTCCCATTAACAAGCTCGACCACCCTCATTATCAACTTCTTCTTCTCATCGAATGATAGACTGACTGATTCACCGGTAGTTGAGTTAGGGAAAACCCCGTCAACCCCGCCCCTAATTAAGTGATTGATTAACCACTCAACCCCCACGAAGTCTATCTCGTATTTTTTATTGAAAGGAGTTATCATAGGAGTTATTATGCCTCTGAACATAATTGAGGCCTCCTTATAATTATGCTTAAAGCAGGATTTATAAGTAGAGACGCTGTTTGGGGGCTGGGTATCTCGCCACGATAGAAGGGCTTCAGGTCAACTAATTTGTTTTTAGATTATTTTTTCTAAACCTCTTAATTTCTCTAAGGTTTCCTTACCTACGTTCAGGTCTATCTTGAGGGGGGTTATCGTGACGCAGCCTTCCTCAAATAAGCTCACGTCGCTTCCAGGCTCTGTAACACTTCTTATTCCGGCTAGCCAGTAGTAATCCCTACCCCTAGGATCAACGCTCTTCATATACGATGCTTCCCACCTAATCTTAGTAGCTTTAGCCACGCGAATACAGTTTCTGTACCTAACTGGGATATTAACCGATAAGACGTCCACATCGTCAGGTAGTTTTCGACTAATAACGTACTCAACTATTTCCCTAGCTACTGCCATACAAGTCTTCTTGAAAGACTCTTGCTCAAAGTCGTCAAAACTCTCCACGTCAGATGAGAAAGCTATTGCGGGTATTCCCATGAGAGCGGCCTCAATAGCTATAGCAACCGTACCGCTGTAAAATATGTGTTGAAGCGATAAGTTATCGCCCACGTTAACGCCTGAGAGGACTAGGTCGGGCTTAAACTTAAGTATCTCAACAACTAAGTGTAGCGTATCTATGGGTGTTCCGTCGGTCACGTAGACGTGCCAGTTAAGCCATCTCTTCCTAACGAATCTGAGCGGCCTGTTGAAGGTTATCTCTCGTCCAGTAGCTGACCTGGGAAACTCTGTAGAAGCTATGATAACCTCACCTAAGTCCTTAACAGACTCCGCGAGAAGGTAGAGCCCGGGACTTAAATACCCGTCATCATTCGATATCAGTATCCTCACTCACATCCCTAAACATGTAGGAGCTACGAGATTAAAAACGTGTTTCGCTTGCGGTGAAGCAACAACTTGAATGTTTAAATTAAATTACTTACATAAACCTAAATTATTAGAGGTTAGGGAGCTGTTGAGGATAGTATTTCCGGTCAACGAGTTTAGAGGTCTTCAATCATTAGTAGAAGGGGAATTTAAGAACGCGCGTTTCCTAGTATTCGTCGAGTTACTTGAAGACGGGAGTGTAAGTGAGTTGAGTTACGTTGAGGTAGGGGATTATGAGTCCCCCACGTCGTTAGTGAGGAGGAAGAAGAGCGGTATAGTGATTTGCGACTCCATCGATGATTTTAGTAGGGCGTACCTGCTAGTTCTCGGTGTCGAGGTTATCCAAGGTTTCAGAGGCACTGTTGAGGAAGGACTTGAGAAATACTTGAGAGGTGAGTTAACGCCTCCTTACCCTAAAACACTTCGAGATGGCGGTGTTTAGGAAATGGATTGGAGGGGTCACCTAGGCTTTAACCTCTTCGTTACGTCCGCTCTATTCTACATGGTGGGGTTATCCGGGGTGGAAGCTAACAGGATCTTAATCATATCCTCCGTTCTTTCTTCGCTGCCAGACATAGATTTAAGACTTGAGTTACCTCACAGGAAAATAACGCATAATATCTTCTTCGGCATGGTAGTGTCTTTGGTGGCAGGTTACTTAGCTAGCTACCTGGGTTTTAGCTTTAGGGTAGTTGCTTTCTCGTTTATAATAGCTTTCACAACACACCTACTGTGCGATCTACTAACTAAGATGCCCTTCAGACCTCTGTACCCACTCATCAAGAAACCGATGGCTTTAAAGTTTTTCAGGTCTAGCAGTAACGTGGTAAACACCTTCTTCTTGATACTAGGTATTATCGCATACTACGTGTACGTTACTAAGTATGGTTTCGTCATATAGTTTTTCTAACGAATCAAAAAATTTATTTGAGTAAAATTAGGAATATTTTTGGTGTGATTTAGTTGTTAAGAGATATAGCTTTAAGAGCTTTGAAAATGGCTGAGGTTTTGGGCGCTTCGTACGCCGAGGTAAGAACTCAGTTATTTTCTTATGAGTTAGTTACTGTGGATAACGCGGTTTTAAGAGAATTCTCGAAGACTTACAGGGTCGGGTTAGGTGTTAGGGTTCTCTACAACGGGTGTTTCGGGTTCTCATCAACTAACGATTTAAGTGAGGATGGTGTCAGGGAGGCTGTTTCCAGAGCTATCGTCGCTGCCCGGGTTTCTAAGAAGACCGAGTCTTTAGGTGTAAGAGAACCTAGTAGGGGTAGATATGTATCTTCATGGAAGATTAAACCGGAAGACGTGTCTGACGAGGCTAAAACGGAGTTAGTAATTAGAGCTAATAAGGCCGGGCTAAGCGTTGACGGGATAAAGTCTTCCGTGAGTAGGCTAGGCATCCAGCATGATTGGAGATACGTAGTGAGTTCCGACGGCGCCGAACTTGAGTATGAGTCGTACTTAATCGGAGTAGCACATCTTAGCGTAGCTGTTGAGTCAGGCTCTATGGAGAGAGTCACTAACCAAGAATCCTCGGTGTCGGGCTGGGAATTCATTGAGAGGAGGGATTGGGAGGAATTCACGCAAGGCGTTAGCAAGCTCGCTAAGGAAGCTGTTAAGGCCTCGTTACCGCCCGCAGGGAAAACACGCGTGATCGCGGATCCCGAGATGGTTGGGTTAATACTTCACGAAGCTTTCGGTCACGCGACAGAGGGCGATCTAGTGGCTTCGGGTACTTCAATACTTAAGAATAGGTTGGGTGAGGAAATAGCCTCACAGCTAGTTACGATAGTTGATGAGGGGATTGTTGAAGGAGGTTACTACGTTCCTTTCGACGATGAGGGCAATCTTAAGAAGAGGACTGTAGTAGTGGAGAGGGGAGTACTCAAATCCTTCTTGACTAACAGGGAGAGCGCAGCACGACTCAACCTACCAGTCTCAGGTAATGGAAGAGCTCAGGACTTCACTCACATGCCTATAGTGAGGCAAACAAACTTCTACATGTTGCCAGGTGATTGGGGGCTTGAGGAAATGATTAAGGAAGTTAGGGAAGGACTCTACCTAGTAGGTAAAGGGAGTAGTGGGGGTCAAGTAGATACTGGCGCAGGCACATTCACCTTCTCGGCAGGTCCTTCAAGACTCATAAAGAACGGCGAGTTAGGCGAGCTTGTTAGGGGGGTTGTCATATCAGGCTCTATACTCGAGACTCTAAGGGGTGTGGAGGCGGTAGGTAAGGACCTAAGAATAACTACATCAGCTTTTGGAGGTTGCGGTAAGGATTCGCAGATGGTGAGGGTGGGTGATGGGGGACCACATATACTGATTAAGGAGTTAATAGTCGGTGGTGGCTAAGCATGGACTTAGAGAGGATAGTTAAGAGAGCTATCGAGCTAGGTGCTTCAGAAGTCGACGTATATCTAGCTAAGACTTCCGAGACCCTACTGACTTTGTCGGACGTCATAGAAGCGTCTAAGTATACCAAGCTCTTTTCGCTAGGTATAAGAGTAGTCGTTAATAAATCCGTAGCCGTAGTCGGCACTCAAGATCTGAGTCACGAGGGCGTTGAGAAATCTTTGAAGTCCGCTATATCTATCGCTAAGGTTAGTCCTCCGGACCCTAACTGGGTTAGCATGAATATGAGAATCATGAAAACTAACGTTAGCAATCTCTTCGACGAAAATACTGCTTACGCCACGCCCGAAGACTTGAAGCAAGTAGCTACGGAGCTTCTTGACTCAGTTAGTGAGGGGTACAGAAACGCTAAGCCGGTTAGGGGAGCTGTAACAGCTAGATCTATTGAGGTTAACTACATGAGTTGTTATGGCGGTCCCCTAACCAGGGCTGAGACAGTATCAGGTCTCTACATCTATGCTCGAGTTGACGAGGGAGGCAAGACCGGGACCTTCAGCGAGCACGATGTTCAGAGGAGTTATAAGAAATTGAGAGCTAGGGACGTTGGCTATGAGGCAGGTAGGAGAGCTAGAGAATTCCTTGAGGCGGAGGGACTCCCTAACGGGGTGTACGAACTGATCCTGCTTAACCGTGTGACCGCTTCAATACTATCAGTCATGATAACTCCTGCGATCTCCGCTTTAAACGTTCAACAAGGTAGATCCCCTCTCGGTGGGAAGGTTGGGGAGGAGATACTCTCCCAGGACGTGAGCATAATAGATTTAGGGACGTCGCCAGAGGCGTTAGGTTCTAAACCTTTCGATGACGAGGGACACCCAACAAAAGATACCGTGGTTTTCGAGAGGGGTCTTCTTAAGACGTACCTATACGATACCTACACCGCATTAAAGGAAGGCAAAGAATCCACAGGCAACGCTTCAAGGACTTTCTCATCGACTCCGGTACCTCAACCACATCACCTACGCTTAATGCCCGGTAAGGCACGCTTGGACGAGTTAATCAGCGAGGTCAGGGAAGGTGTGTTAGTAATGGATACTATAGGTGAGTGGCTCTCGAACCCCGTAAGCGGGCACTTAAACGCTACTATAACACACGCTTACTTAATTCGTGAGGGGGAGTTAGTTAAGCCTGTTAAGGGTGCTGTAATTACCTCAAATCTCTATGAGTTACTTAAACACCAAGTCGAAGCGGTAGGAGGGGATTTGAGGATTGAGTACGGGATTTCAGCGCCCTCCCTAAAATTCGGGAAGGTTAGGATAGCTGGTACGTGAGGATTCATGAATTAGGAACCACAAAATATTAATTTGAGCTAGAGATAATTAAAATGCTGTGATGAGTTGAACTCCGCTGAGAGGTGATTGGGGACTCGAGCACTGAGCACACACAATCTTACAACCATGCGGGCTCAGCGGACGAGATTTAAGACTTGATAATTAATTAAAGTTTGGTGAGGATGTTAGGTGGTTAAGGTTAGGGTAACTTACATAGGGTCTCTGGCTGACGCACTTGGACTCCACTCTGAAGTGATTGAGATATCTTCAGATAACACAGTCATCACTGTAGGAGAGTTAATTAAGTTCTTAAGTTTAACGAAGCCGTTCTTCAAGACCTTCATGAGTTCTGTTCCTTTAATACATGTCTTCATAAATGATGAGGAAGCCTCGGTGAGTGATACCTTGAAGGAGGGCGATAAGGTTACGTTAATGCCGCCTTTATATGAGGGTGGCTGAACTTCGTGTTCTTTAACGTGAGGAAAAACTCTTAAAAAGGTTTTAGGGCTCCTAGATCTATTAAGGGAGTCGTAACTAGTGTGGCTGCTACTCTCGTCGATGTATGTCGCGTTTTTAGGTCTTATCGACGTAGTCATAGACTTGATAGCTGTTAGTTACTATAGGGTTGACGCAACAACCTTAGGCTTACTTGCTAGCTTGTGGATTTTCGTGTACGCGGTGGTTTCAAGACTTGCTTCTAGGGTGGCCGAGAATAAGGGGTCTAAACCCTTGATAGTAATTTCTATGCCAATAACACTAACCCTCATTGCTTTCCTATTCTCGCTCGGAAACTTCTACTGCATTATCGTATCTCAAGTACTCCACGCGTCTAGCGTTGCCCTGGTTAGGAATAGTATCTCGATAACAATACTTAATAACTTAGAGAGTGAGGACTGGAACTTCGCTAACAGACTATTCTTCCAGCTCTCTATGTTTTTCGAGGGCGTGTTCCTCTACATGACTTCCTTGCTCTCACTAGCTTTCTTGATAGACTCAGCAAGTATTTTCTCAGCCACCTTCCTCTCGGTAGGTCTCCTTCTACTCCTCCTCACGCCCTCTAGTAAATTATCGTTTTCTAGAGACCTCTTCAGGGTTGAGAAGAACATTAATTCTTCACTATCAACAGTCAGTATCCTCTCATCTATAGGTTATGAGCCCTTATACGCACCATCTAAGGCGAGAATGCTTTCAAGAATGCTAGAAACGCGGAACACCCTCTCGGTAGGTGACGTGTTAACCTCCGTTATCGGCTTTAGACTAAGTAATTCTTTCTTCTTCACACCCCTAGCCTTCATATTACTCAGAGTCTTGGGGATAAGTAGCGAATCTGTACTAGCTGTTTACGGCATTGCGAAGGTCTTAGCGTCTGTTTCCTTAAGTTTCTTCCCTAATAACATTGGGAGGGGGTTGGCTGTCACGACGTTGTTGCTAAGACTCTTAATAATGGCTTTATTCGTGAGTTCAGCCCTAACACATAGTTACGCATTAATAATAGCTTTAGCACTGACTTACTTATTCAACATAGCTTTAGACGCTAAGCTCTATTCCCTATATATAGAGGCTTCGCTAGCTAGCAATCCGTCAACATACTCTATTATGTCCGAATTCTCGAACATGATTGGATCGTTGACTTCCGGTTATTTAATAATCTTAGGAGGCTTAACCACGACTCTAACCTCCATAACGATAACTTCTTTAGTTTCTCTAAGAGCTCTCATCAAGAACAATTCTTAAGTAAGACCTTAAGGTCTTCTTTTGATTCTTGTCCCATAGAAGACAAGCGTGTTTTTATAAGCTTAACGATTGATTTCTATCTTAGTGAGTGATATGAGCGTGGATCTCTCGCTCATCTTGCCTGGCTTACAGCTAGGGGATCCTACCGAGCTCATTATCAGGTTGTTGTTTATGGTTTGGGGTCTTGCCTTACTCGTCTTAGGCCTTAAGAAGGTGGAGCCTTTATTAATGATTCCCTTAGGCATTGGGATGGTATTAGCTAATGCACCTGCCTTACACCTGGCTAAGTATGCGTGCGAAACTTTCACGACCAGCGAGTTTGTGAGCAGTGGGATAAGCGGGATTTCAGGGCTTCTTCAAGTATTTAATATTTCAACGAGTGCGGGACCTGTAATTAGGGTGTGCGTTCCTGAATCCACAGCTCTCCTAGCATGGGTTTACCACTTAATCGTTAGGACCGAGATAGGGCCTATACTTATATTCGTTGGTATAGGGGCGATATCGGATTTCAGACCCTTACTCTCCTACCCTATAAGTGCTTTAATAGGTTCGGCCGCACAGCTAGGTATTACTGTCGTAACCTTAGTAGCGCTCTCCACAGGTCTCTTCACCCTGCCAGAATCTATGGCTATAGGTGTTGTTGGAGGTGCTGACGGCCCAACAACCATATATACGGCGACAAACATAGCTCCTAATATCATAGGGCCCCTAACCATAGCTGTATATAGTTACATAGCTTTAGTACCTGTTATACAGCCACCCATAGTTAGGGCTCTCGTACCTCGAAAAGTTAGGGGTATGAAGATGCCTAAGCCTAGGGAGGTATCATCAAACGAGATATTGATTTTTTGGTTTGTGGTGATCTTAGTGGTAGCTTTCTTGGTACCGGCAGCCTTGCCTTTAGTAGCTGCCTTAGCTCTAGGCAATATAGTGAAGGAGTCCGGGATTAGTGAGGTTGTAGCGAGGTATGGTAAGACTATAGCAGACCCGCTCCTAGATACAGCGACTATACTAACCATGATAGGTGTCGGGTCCACCCTATCCTACGATTTCCTAACTCAATTCGTTGAGACTCAGACAGTTGAGGCTTACCTAGCCTTCATAGCTAAAGCGTTCATTATCCTCGGTATGGGCCTAATAGCGTTCGCAGTGTCCACTGTGGGCGGCATAGCCTTCGCGTGGTTACTTAACATAGTAACGAAAGGTAAGGTAAATCCCGTTATAGGTTGTGCGGGTGTTTCCGCTGTCCCTATATCCGCTAGGGTAGCTCAGAGAGAGGCACAGTCGGTAGATCCCTCCACCTACGTGCTATTTCACGCGCTAGCGCCAAACGTCGCTGGAGTGATAGGGACAGCCATAGTTGCTGGTTACTACATATCTTACGTGAAGTACTTCCACACACCTTAAATACTAATTTACTCCGCTCTAAAACGGATCCTTCCACGCCCAGACCCCATAATGCCCCCTTAAAACCAAAGGAATTAATACTTTTAATCTGTGAAGGATTATCATATGTGTGATGTGTCATGAGTTCCCTGAAAGGAAAAGACATAGTTTCAGCTTTTGATTTTGAGAGAGGAGATCTTATTAGGTTATTTGAGCTTGCGGAGACGCTGAGAAGAGATATAGATAGCAAAGGTACTTTAGATTACGCGAGAGGGAAGGTGATGATTACCGCGTTCTTCGAGCCCAGCACGAGAACAAAAATAAGTTTTCAATTCGCTATGACTAGGTTAGGAGGTACCGTCATTGACTTTATAGAAGAAGTATCTAGTCTTAAGAAGGGGGAGACTGAGGAAGACACTATGCGTATATTAGATGGTTACGGACCTGACGTTATAGTCATAAGGCATAGCAGACCCTTCTTCCCCCACAGCGTTAAAGACTTTGTTAAGGCGCCGATAATAAGTGGTGGTGACGGGACGAACGAGCACCCGACGCAAGCTTTGCTTGACGTCTACACCATGTGGAGGGAGTTCGGTAGGGTGGACGGTCTCGTGGTCGGCATAATGGGGGACTTAAAATATGGCAGGACAATACCCTCACTCTCGTATATGCTCACAAGATTCAATGATGTAACGATTTACTATATAGCGCCGAAACAGCTTCAGGTGAGGGAGGAGGTAATTAAGAAAATTGAGGGTAAGCTTAACTACCACTTAGTCGAGAATGTTGAGGAAGTGATTGAGGAGCTTGACGTACTCTACGTTACTAGACTGCAGAAGGAAAGGTTTGAGGATCCGCAAGAATATGAGAGACTTAAGGGTTCCTACATCATCACGAGGAGTTTACTAGAGAAGCATAAGAAGATCCCGATAATAATGCACCCACTACCCAGAGTATGGGAGATAACTACAGACGTTGACACGTTACCTCAAGCTAAGTACTTTGAGCAAGCACAGAACGGCATGTACGTCAGAGCTGCACTACTCAAGGAAGTTTTAGGTGTTTAACTTCAACTTTAGTTATTAGGAGTAGCAAAGATGTCTTACAAATACTTGATAACTGTTTCCGGCGAAATCCCGCTTAAGTCTTGGCGGAGCAGACCGCGATTCTATAAAACCCTAATTAAGAATTTGAGTGAGGTTCTTCGAGAATACGGCTCCACCAGCTATAGTTTCAAGATTGTTGACGCTAAGATCTTCCTAGAATCTGATGTAGACGTATTAGAAGAGCTGAGTAAAGTCTTCGGTGTGATGAGGGTAGGTGAGGTTGATTTAATAAGTTTTAATGATTTAAAAGATCTTGTCAAGAAGGTAGGTGAACAAGTAACAAGTCTTGTCACCAACAAAAAATT
>CAZWSU010000008.1:0-9201 GCA_964636755.1 uncultured Desulfurococcaceae archaeon | reverse complement strand
AGGAAAACCTATGACAAGTATTGACACAGATAAACATTATTTAATAAATTATATAACAAACTCTATCTTCATCAGCAACATAAATCTGTCCTTGATTAATAAGATAAACAAAAAGGTGAATAAGTGGGCCCGCGGGGATTTGAACCCCGGACCTCCGCCTCGTCAGGGCGGCGTCCTACCAGACTAGACGACGGGCCCTCTAAGACCAGAAAGCTATACGAAACTACCTATTAAGTTTTATTGAAATACTTTTCCATATCTTTTGAGTTAGTTTATAAGTAAAAATCTATTTCACTTTCATAGCTCTTAAGAGTTTTATATAATTTTTAAACAATTTTAAATAACTAGCTAATTATATATATCTAAAACAAAACAATGACTATAAACAGTAACAGAAAGAAGCTTGTTTAACCTCTCTAATTAAAAGAGAGCTTTTAGCCGTGAAATTATTTGCATATTGTTGGAATGTGGAGCCGGGGCCGGGATTCGAACCCGGGGACTAACGGGTCTCAACGGGCGGTAGCCGGAAACCACTGCAGCCCGCCGCCTTAGACCGCTCGGCCACCCCGGCTAATTAAGTAGTGACTACCGAAAATTTAAATTTTGTCGCTGTATTTAAGGTCGTATGGTTATTTCTAGTTGGTATGAGGTGTATGCGTTGCCTTACGGCGTCGATTGCTTAGCCGAGGTTTTGAGGAGGTTGGGTGGTGAGGGTGTTAAGGGAGTTATTATCGGTAGTACCGTGTATGCTTTAAGGCTTGGCGTGAGGGAGTTAGAGGATGACGTCGATTTATTCACCACGACTATTTCTCCCGTTTTTGACGAGGACTTAATCCTTGAAGTAGCTGAGAGAATCGGATGTCGTGTGGGTAGTACTGAGTGGGGTACTCCCAGTCTTGAATGTGTTTTAGGTAGTGAATGTGTTATCGTGGTTGAGCTGTATGAGAATATACACGATCTCTACGTGCCTCCGGAAATGCTGGAGGGAGCTGAGACTGTGGAGATTGAGGGGGTTGAGGCAAAGGTGCTTAGGCTCGAAGACTACATATTACTGAAAGCAAGAGCGGGCAGGGAGCAAGACTTAGAGACCTTAAGCTATATTAGCGACTTAATCAAAAATAAGGCTTTAAAAGTTGATTTTAAGACGTTAAAAGAAAGACTTAATTTATTTGATGAAGACGAACAGAAACTAATAATTAGGAGGTTAAGCGCTGCCGGGGTCTGGGCTTCATAGAGTTTTATGTGAACCCCTCCGTCCTTGACTTCATAGCTCTCAGGGCTCCTCTTCATCGGAGTCTATATCATGGGGCTCCGCCCGCTGGGGGTGACCCCTACCCATGGCTTGCCCTTCATCCACGTGTCCGGGTCATTGCTATGGCTTTAACGTCTATTGAAGGTCCGGTAGTTGTTGATTGTTTTCTTGGGTCTCCTACTCTTACAACCGAAAGCCTCGTCCTTTAGGGCTGGGATGAGTAGAAAGGTTGATTAATGTCTAGCGAGCTATCTATGTTGGTGATGAATTGTTAGATTATGTGGCATACAGCCCCATCTACAGCCACCCCCTTAAAAGCTGGATTTTCAGTTCTGACCTCCTCCCCGTTCTGAAGGGTGAGGGTTTCCGTTAGTACGGGGAGGTTTGGGTGCTGAGAAGGGAGTAAAACGTTACTTCCTAATACCTATTTTCTTCTTCTTTGGTCTTAAAGACTTGCTCCTACATCTTCTACACTTCGTAGCTCCCGGAGGGTTTAACGCGCCACACCTCCTGCAGACGAGCTTATTGAGTACCCTCGCCTCAACGATTTTCATCGCTTCAGGATCCGTTACCGGCATCTTGACACCGTAATAAAACCTTAAGCGAGACTTAAAAGCGTTATGACTAGGGATCTTACGTTTTAATGCTGGAGGAAATCTGAAGAAGGAGGTTCGTTACTCGGCTCTTATTCTTACGACATTGCCTGTGATCTGGGTTAAGATATCCTCTATTACTTCCCTTCTCTTGAACGGTAGATTCCTCATCTCGAATTTAGGTATTCTGACCACGTACTCGACCGTGCCATCAGGTAACCATATAGTGTTTACGCTGGTTATTCGAGCCGGGAATACCAGTTGCTTCACGACCTCCTTCAAGTCTTTAGTGTTGGTTATTATTCTCGTCTTGGTCTTCAATCTCTCACCTAATACCCAGCTGAGTTTATTCAATGATCTGGGGTCTGGAGTGTTGTCTCTCACATCCTGCAATATGATTACTAAGGCCCCCTCACTCGTTACGCTACGCACGTACTCCATATCTTTCAGAAACTTAAAGTCAGGGAGCTCCTCTAAATCAAGCAATTCCCTCATCACGTCTACCTCATACTCTTTCACAGAGCCGCTTCTAACTATGGATTGACACCTAGGGCACAGCACCCCGGTTTTCACACACAGCGTGTCTAGCGGTATCCTCAACTCCTCTCAGCACTCCCAAATCCTTCTAATTAATTCACTAATAAATCAGCATAAACCCTATTTAAATTAAGTTATTACCGGAAACACTCTATATAGTATGAGTTTAAGCGTTAAGACGCGTTGGTGGGAGTGTATGAGAGCAGTTTCTTTTGATTTGTGGTTTACTCTGATTTACGAGGATGAGGCGGATGTGAGAGAATATACTTTAATGCGTGTTAAAGCTATACACAAAGCCCTCAGCGAATTCGGTGAAGTGACCTTGGAAGACGTGTTGAGTGTTTATGAATCCTTAAAATTCGCTAGAGAATTTCTTAATGCTGAATCGCTGATTAAGTTGGTTTCCCTAGCTTTAGGAATTAAGTTAAGTCGTGAGAAACTCAGGAAGTTAACGAATATCTACGTTGAGTCTACCAGAAACTTCGTTCCTAAAGTCAATAACGAGGTTTATGAGGTATTACCTAAAATTAAAGAATTGGGTTTGAAGACAGCTGTAGTTAGCAATACTTCATTCTCTGAGAGGGGCGTTATAGCGATGCTTAAGAATCTTGGGATTGTTGATTATTTTGACGTGATAGTGTCTTCCTCAAGCTTAGGTTTTAATAAGCCGAACCCCAGAATTTACAGGTACTTGGTGAGGAAGCTGGGTTTAAGACCTCAAGAAATACTTCATGTTGGCGATTCATGCGTTAATGACGTGCTGAGTCCCTTGAGTGTTGGGTTGCGAGCAGCTCTGTACGTAGGGCTCAGGAAGGGTAAGGACGTGACCTTATGTTCAAAACTAGATGTTCCGGTCCTGCATAACCTGAACGAGTTGCTATGGAAGAATTTAATAACTCGCAACACTACCTGAGGTCGGTATCCCGCGATGAAGTGTGCTATGTGTGGTCAGCGCGACGCTGTGGTGATGCAGAGGCATACCGGGAGAGCTTTATGTAGGGAGTGCTTCGTAAACGACATAGTATCCAGGGTTAAGAAAGAGGTTAAGAGTTTTAACATGTTCTCAGCTAGTGATCGCTTAATGATTGCTGCATCAGGAGGTAAAGATAGTTACGTACTCCTAGATGTAGTCCTCAAATTACACGACCCGTCTAAGGTAGGCGTGATAACCATCGTTGAGGGGATAGAAGGTTATAATAGGTTGGAGGATGTCGAGAAGGTTAGGAGGTTAGCTAGCATGAACGGGGTTGACGTCTTTTTGTTGAGTTTGAAGGATTATGTGGGTTATAGCCTAACTGAGTTAGTCAGTATAGGATTCAGTAAAGACGTTAAGGTAAGTCCCTGCACTTTCTGCGGTATTTTGAGAAGGAAGGCGATTAACGAAATAGCTAGGGAATTAGGATATACTAAAGTCTTAACAGCCCACAACTTAGACGACGAGGCACAGACAATCATCATGAACATCCTCAGAGGGGATCTCTTCAGACTCGTTCAGACCTTACCGAACGGACCTATGCTCAGCAAGCTCTTCGTGCGTAAAGTGAAGCCCTTAAGGAAAATATATGAGGAAGAGATAGCTATTTACGCGCACTTAGTAGGTTATGAGTTCCAGACATCGGATTGTCCTTACCTCAGGTACTTCCCCTCACTTAGGGCTAGAATTAGGGAATACCTCTATAAGCTTGAGAGAGAAAAACCGGGTGTGTTGCTTGAATTAATAAATAGGGTAGACACGGCATTAGTTAAGTACGTAAGCCATTACGTGAACTATCCTGAACTACCGAGGTGCGCCGTATGCGGTGAACCAACAGCTTACGGGAGGAAGTACTGCATGGCTTGCGAGCTACTCGCGATGCTGGGAATTAATCCATCCTACAACCGGAGTCCTTCTCCACCAATTCATGAGGGGCGTTAGTTCGGGTGTGGTCGGGAGGTTAAGGGATGAGTCCTTCACGTAGCTTTCTTAAAATATCTTCAATCTCGTCGTAGTTTGGTTCTACTCCAGGGTCTTCTGAGACCCACCTATACCTAACGAAGTTCTCGGGATCTACTATGATGACTGCTCTCTTAGCTAGTTTTTTGAGTGGTAAGTTACCTAATTGTGTGAGGGTCACGTCATATAATTCTATGACCTCCCTATTGTAATCACTTAGTAATGTGAAGTTTAGTTTATTTAATTCTTTGAAAGCTCTTAGAGCAAACGGGCTGTCAACGCTTATGGCTATAACCTCGGCATCGAGTTTGTTGAGCATACTCATACGATCCCTGAAAGTACAAAGCTCCCTAGTGCAAACGGATGTGAAAGCGCCTGGAAAGAACACTAGAACAACATATCTTCCTCTAGCCACGAATTCTGATAAGCTTCTTAACCTTAAGTCAGTGTCCAGTAGCTTAAAGTCGGGGGCTTTCTCGTTGAGGTAAACCAAGATTAATCACCTAATACTATCCTTTGTAAGAAAGCTTATAAATAAATCTGTTATAGATACTTGAGATCTAATTTCCTCGTTACCTCCTTAAAGCTTCGTTTATTAAACCCCTTAAATTCATCGGTTTCTCGCTAAACAGTTCTTTACTCATATACTCCACGTTACTAGGTATCCTAGGTTTAAACTCCATTTTAGCGAGTATCTCCTTCTCTATGTCTATATCAGGAGCTACTTCAGCTAGTTCTATACCTTTATCTCCTAACTTGAATACGGCTCTCTCAGTCACGAAGAGGACTTTCTGACCCTTCTTAACGCTGTAGTCGCCACTATACACTATTTTATAAACTTTCTTAACGAATTTGATCACGTTACCGTCTTTAATTATCTTTAATGTATTTCCTGATACTTCTATCTTTCTCTCGCCTGCTGTGAACTCTCCGGCGAAATATAGGTTGGGAGCTCCGAACGCTATCACCGGAAATCCGCCGGCGCCGGGCATTCTGCCGGGAAGGAAAGCAGGGTTTACGTTACCTGACTCATCGACTTGCATGAATCCTAACGAGGCAGCGTCTATTATCCCTCCCTCATAATTAGTGAACATATCCGCCATAGGTACCACGGCGAAGTACCCTTTAGAAGCTCCGAAGTCCGAGCCTGTTAGAGCTACTCCACCGAAAGGACCTGACTCAACGGTTGTGTAAATAAATTCGTCTATACCTTCTTCAGCAATAACTGACGTAACATCAGCAGGTATTCCTATACCAAAGTTAACTAGTATTGGTCTCCCTAGAGAAGCCACGAGAGACGCTAGCTCGAGCGCTATCCTCCTAGCTATGACTTTCCTAACACTTAATTGAAGAACGGAAGACCTCAGGGTTTTTTCTGGAGGTATGATCTCCCCCGATATTGTCGGATCATATAAGATGTTGTCGGTCTGACCGTGAAAATCTAGCGTCTCGGGAGCTACTACGACGTAATCTACTAGCGGTGCAGGTACGTGTACGTTCCTAGGACATATAGATCCAGCTCTAGCTAATCTCTTAACCTGAGCTATAGTTATCCCTTTCTCTGGACATGCCTTAGCTGACTGAACTATAGCTAGTACGTTAAGTAACGCTCCTTCATGTTCCATGGATATATTCCCTATCTCATCAGCTGTGGTACCACGTATTAACGCGACGTTAGGTTTAGGGCACTTATACATTAAGTATTCTTCCTCACCTATGATAACCAAGTCTACTCTACAGGTCTTTCTCTCCTCAGCTAAACCGTTTATTAGACCACCACCATATCTTGGGTCAAACATGCTTCCTAAGCCTACCTTGGTGAGTACTCCTGGTCTCCCAGCAGCTACCTCTCTAAACCAGTGTGAGACGATGCCTATAGGCCAATTATAACCCTCAATTATGTTACTCTCTACTAACTTAGCTATGTTAGGAACCCAACCGTAGAAAGGTATTAAGACCCCTCTCAAGAAATCATAGTCTTTACTCTCGATCATCTTCTTCCCGACAAGATCTAGGCCCTTGCCAGGCGTTCCTGGACATGTCTCAGCAATGATGAACAAGTTCTTCGGGTGACCGCTGATTAAGTAACTATCATAAAGCTTATTTAATAAGTAGGCTGGGGTAGCAATCATGTTAAAACCTGACACAGCAATAACTGAACCATCTCTTATGCGTCGTAGCACTTCATCAGGCTCGACGATCTTACTAAGCATTAAATCACCAAACGAATAACAATAACTTTAACTTAAAAAGAAGATTAGGTAGGTTTCTAAACGATGATCAAAAAAGCTAGGTCTACCACCACCTTACTATAGCTACCTTCCTATCCGTGAAGAAGTCCACTACATCTATCTGTGGGTGGTGGCTGCCTAGACCTGCTAATCTCCTCCCGCCGAACGGGAACCAGCCTACTGGTGCTGCTATCCCTATGTTAACTCCTACGTTACCTACGTAGACTCTATGCATGAATTCTCTAGCCCACTTACCGCTCCTAGTGAATATGGATGCTGAGTGATGATACTTATTCTTGTTAATCCATTCAATCGCCTCATCTAAGCTCTCCGCTCTCAGTAGGTTGGCTACGGGGCCGAAGATTTCTTCGCGAGCGATCTTCATGTCGGGAGTTACGCCCTCAAGTATCGTGGGCCCTATATAGAATCCGTTCGGGTATTCCGGATTCTTATAGTCCCTACCATCCAAGACTATCTTAGCACCCTCGCTTAACCCTACCTCAATCCACTTAATCACGTTCTCCCTATATTTTCTGCTCGCCATGGGACCCATCTCAGATCTCTCGTCTAGTCCGTAACCTATCCTAATCTTCTTAGCTAGCTCCACGAACGCGTTCTTGAATTTGTTGTAGAAGTCGTCATCACCTACGATAACGACGTTCTGAATCGCTAGACATCTCTGACCAGTATTACCGAATTTAGAGTCTCTGAGGTTGTGGACTGTTCTCTCCAGGTCTGCGTCAGGCATCACGACCGCGTAGTTTGAGGCGCTACCACCGCCTAAGAATCTCTTGCCGTGTTTGGCTGATAGCTCGTAGAGTCTTAAGGCCGCGGTACTAGTGCCTACGAAAGCCGTGCCCTCAATTAACGGGTGTGTTACTAAGTACTCACCGAGCTCGTGGTCCGTGTAGACTAAGTTGAGAACTCCTGGCGGTAGCGATTCAGCCAGAATTTCTAGAGTCATCATCATTGGCAGTGGTGTCGTGCCACTAACTTTAACGACTAGGGTATCACCTAATACTAGCGCGTACGGTATGAACCAGAACGGTATCATTATGGGGAAGTTGTAAGGACCTACTACAGCGAAGACACCGAGGGGTTCCCTAATCAGGATTTCATCGATACCCTTAGCGATCTCTTGCTGATACTCCCCCTTAGCTAGGGCGTAAGCTACTGATATAGCTGCCTCAACATTCTCTATAGACCTCCTCAAATCACCCCTGGATTCCCTAATTACCTTACCGTGGTTTTGCGTGTTTACTCGAGCTAGTAATTCTTTGTTTTCCTCAAGCAGGTATTTCATCCTGAAGATGTACTGTAGCCTATCTGGTACTGACATAGTGCTCCAGGATTTGAACGCCTCGTACGCGGCCTCAATAGCTTCATCAACTTCCTCCTTAGTAGCTAGAGGCATCTCGGCTATTACTTCACCTTTCCCCGGATCATAGACCGGTGTGTACCTGTCTGTAGCTGACTCTACCCACTTACCGTTTATGAAGAGCTTCATCTTACCGTAGTGTGTTTTAGGTGGTTGTAACACTGACACTTTATTTCACCTCCTCCACGACCTCCTTCAAGGACTCTTCTAGAATGTCTAGGCCTTTATTCAGTAATTCTTCCTCGATAGTCAGCGGTGGGTGTAGCCTAACCACGTTCAAGTATAGTCCGGCCCTTAAGAGTAGTAAGCCCTTCTCCCTAGCTTTGTTAATGACTTTTGATGTCTCGTCTGTTGCCGGCTCTTTAGTCTTACGATCCTTAACTAACTCGATCGCCTGCATCACACCTAATCCCCTAACATCTCCTATCAGCTCGTATTTTTCGTACATCTCGTTCAGTCTCTTCCTTATTATCTGACCCAACCTCTCAGCTCTCTCAGGCATTTTATCCCTCAACATTATTTCTATTACTTTCAAAGCCGCAGCACATGATACTGGGTTACCCCCGTAGGTCCCTCCGAAGCTTCCTGAGTAGGTTTTCTCCATAATGCTCTTCTTACCTATGATTGCCGAGAGCGGTAATCCATTAGCTATTGCTTTAGCCGTAACCATTATGTCTGGCTCAACACCGTAATGTTCTACAGCCCACATCTTCCCTGTTCTAGCCCACCCTGACTGTACCTCATCATCTATTAACAATATCTCGTGGTCTTCAAGGAATTTCTTAAGCTCCTTGACGTAGTCTGTGGGAGCTACTACGAATCCTCCCTCACCCTGCACCATCTCCATCATGAACGCCGAAATTCTCTCAGGAGGCACTCTAGCGTGTGTAAACCACTTCCTCACGTAGTCTAAGCACGCGAGACCGCATTGCGGGTATTCGTGCTTAAACGGACATCTATAACAGTAGGGGTAGGGTATGAACTCAACTCCGGGCATCATAGGTTCAAGACCTACCTTATACGGCTTATATTTCCCTGTAGTAGCTAGCGCGTAGCCGTATGTTCCTCTCCCATGAAAGCCATTTTCGTATGCCACCACATAATATCTCCCAGTAACTTGCCTAGCTATCTTCACAGCGTTCTCAGTGGCTTCAGAACCACTATTCTGTAGCAAGACCTGTTTCTCAGAAGTTCCAGGAGCTATCTTAGCTAACTTCTCAGCGAGCTCCACGTATGGCACATAATTTACGACCATAAAGCAGACATGCCATAACTTC
>CAZWSU010000007.1:0-28798 GCA_964636755.1 uncultured Desulfurococcaceae archaeon | reverse complement strand
TGATGGTCGGTGTTGAGTTCGTTAAGAGTAAGGACACGAAAGAACCTAACAAGAAGTTCAGGGAGAGGGTTATAGAAGAAGCTTTTAAGAGGGGCTTAATACTGTTAGGTGCCGGTACTTCCTCCCTAAGATTACAGCCACCTCTCGTTATCAGGGAAGAACATGTTGACGTAGCTGTTGAGATATTAGAGGAATCTATTAAGAGTGCTAGAACTTAAATTATGAGAGGTTAGGCATGAGCTCGGTCATAAGGCTGTTTTTCGAGCCTGAGTCCGTGGCAGTCATAGGAGCTTCCAGAGATCCCTCAAAGACAGGTCATGTGATACTTAAGAACATTGTTGAGGGAGGGTATAAGGGGAGGATATACCCCATCAACCCCTCAGCCAACGAGATCCTGGGCCTGAAATGCTATAAGTCTGTTCTGGAAGTCCCTGAAAACATAGACTTAGCTGTCGTGGTAGTCCCCGCCAGATTAGTGCCTAACGTAATCGACGAATTAGGCGTTAAGAAGGTTAAGGCAGCCGTGATAATCTCCGGTGGTTTCAGGGAAACCGGGACTCAGGAGGGTCGCAGGCTAGAGGAGGAACTCAAGAATAAAGCTAGTAGCAATGGCGTGAGGGTTTTAGGACCTAACTGTCAAGGAGTGAATAACCCGCACGTCGGATTATGTGCTTCGTGGCCGTTAATAAAGAGTAAGGGACCTCTAGCCATAGTTTCCCAGAGCGGTACTATAGCGGCTGCCTTTGAGTTATGGGCTGAGGAGGAGGGTATTGGGGTGAGTAAGATGGCGGCTTTAGGGAATAAGATAGACGTTGACGAGACCGATTTACTTGAGTACTTGAGGGATGACGTCGACACAAGAGCTATCGCCATGTACATAGAGAGTGTGAGGGACGGTAGGAGGTTTTTGAGGGTGGCTACGGAAACCAGTCTTAAGAAGCCTGTGGTAGTCCTCAAATCCGGTAGAACCCCCTCAGGCGTGAGGGCAGTAGCCTCACACACGGGCTCACTAGCAGGTTCTTACGCTATCTATCACTCAGCTTTCAGGAAAGCGGGCATAGCAGTTGCCGACACAATAGAAGAACTATACGATATAGCTAAGGGCTTGGCCCTACTACCAAGAACGGATGGCGAGAGAATCCAGATAGTCACTTCCTCAGGTGGTTCAGGGATAGTTTCCGTGGATTACGCTGAGATGCTCGGGCTGAGGCTAGCTAGCCTGGAAGAGTCTTCTAGAGAGAGCTTACGTAGTGAGCTACCATCACACTGCATAGTGGGTAACCCGCTGGACCTCACGGGGGACGCTGATGCTGAAAGATACGATAAAGTCTTGAAGGTCTTGGTTAAGGATCCCAACATAGACGTGATCTTAACCATATTCGGAGACCCGATACCCGGCGCTAGTGAAGTCATTAAGAAATGGTTTAACTCAGGGAAGACCATAGTTCCTGTATACATAGGCGGGGGTTCCGTGGAGGTCGTGGAGAGGAGGAAAATGCATGAGTCCCGGATCCCGACATTCAAGACCCCTGAGCGGGCGGTTAAGGTCGTGAAAGCCTTGATAGACTACACCAAGTTTTTAAAAATGCATCAAGCTTCATGAGACTTCATTAAAGCCTCACTTTTTAGCTGCATACACGCCTTGATAATAGTTTACTAGAATGAATTAATCCATGCTTAAAACGTAGGTAATTCGTTACTTACTTGTGGTGTTGTAGTAATGCATATTGTTGGTTTAGATAAGCCGGGAAGCAGGTTCTTACTTCAAGGAAACGAGGCAGTGGCTAGGGGTGCTTTAGAGGGAGGGGTTCAAGTAGCTGCAGGCTATCCTGGCACGCCTTCATCAGAGGTTATCGAAACCCTGGCTGAGATAGCCAGGGATCACAGCATCTACGTGGAGTGGTCTGTTAACGAGAAGGTAGCTTTCGATGTTGCTGTCGGTGCTGCCAGTGTTGGTGCTCGCGCTCTAGTGACTGCTAAGAACGCAGGGGTTAACTGGTACATGGATATGTTTGCTACGGTAGTTTACGGGGGGCTTCCCGGAGGCCTGGTGGTGTATGCGGCTGACGATCCAGGGGCTTTCTACAGTTCTACAGAGCAGGACACGAGACCCTTAGCTAGGAATGTTGGAGTGCTAATATTAGAACCTGCCGATCAGCAGGAATCTAAGGAGATGGTGAGGCTAGGTTTTGATTATTCAGAAAAGTTTGAGTTGCCCGTGTTCGTGAGGTCGGTGACCAGGATCAGTCACTCAACGGGTGACGTGACGTTCGGCGAGATTAGGAGGGAGAAGAATAAGGTCTTCTTCAACAGACATTACGGACTGCCTTTCAGGTACAACGTTTACGGACCCTACAAGTATAGGGGTGAGGTAGGTCCTTCAGCTAAGCACGCGTGGCAGCTGGAAAGACTAGACAGCATTAAGGAATTCGTTGAGGAGGTGCCTTTCAACTGGGTTGAGGAAGGCAACGTAGATGTGGGTGTGGTGGCTTCTGGTATAGGGTACTCCTACGTTAAGGACGCTCTAGCAAGGCTGGACAGCGATGTCAAGCCCTGGATCTTTAAGGTAGGGACTCCTTACCCACTCCCGACCAAGAAACTATCTAAGTTCTTAAGTAACTTAAGGGAGGTCTTAATTGTTGAGGAAGGAGACCCTCTCGTTGAGGAGCAGGTTAAGGCTTTAAGCAAGGATTGTTGTCCTGAGATTAAGGTGTTAGGTAGGAGTTCAGGCACTATAAGGAATTTCGGCGAGTTAGGGCTTGCACAGGTTTTAAGAGCTGTCTCTAATTTGGTGGGTTCTAAATATTATGAACCTAGTGATGAGAGGGGAAGGGTTAAAGCTGAGATAAGGAAGATCATAGCCCCGAGATCCTCGATGATGTGTGCTGGCTGTCCTCATCTAGGTACTTACTGGGTGCTTAGGTTCGCTCTACACAAGACAGTCAACAAGTATAGGGATAGGTTTAAGGGTGCTTGGATAGTTAACGGCGACATAGGTTGTTACGAGATGGGCGGTTACGGACTTTTCGCCAAGGAAATAGAGCCTTTAAAGGAGAAAGTCACTAAGAGAGTGAGTTTCGATAACCCGTACGAAATACTTGATACTAACTACGTCATGGGTGGGGGTATAGGCGTAGCTCAGGGACAGTACCACGCCGGTTACACGGAAGGCCCTATAATAGCTGTAGCAGGTGACTCAACGTTTTTCCACGCGTGCATGCCCGCACTACTTAACGCAACCTATAATAAGGCCGCCATAACCTTCTTAGTGTTAGATAATTCTTGGACGGCCATGACGGGACATCAACCAGCGCCGACAACCGGGATCACGGCAGTGGGCTCGCCGAGCAAGGTCTACAAGATCGAGGAGATTGCTAAAGCTTTAGGCGTGGATGACGTGTGGGTTGTTGACCCATATGACCTAAAGAGTGCTGAGGACTCATTACTGAAAGCCATTGACAAGACCGTGAACGAGAATAAAACTACCTTAGTTATCTTCAGGCGGGAATGTGCTCTACAAGTGGTTAGGAGGCTTACTAGAGAAGGGAAAGTAATAACCCATTACGTAGTTGACGTCAACAAGTGCGTGGGTTGCAGGCTATGCGTCCAGTTAGGTTGCCCGGCTGTAGGGTGGGATAAGAACGCTAAGAAAGCCTTCATAGACCCTACCCTTTGTGTCTCATGCACCCTCTGCGCTCAAGTATGCCCCGTGAAAGCAATAAAGCCTTCAACTGAAAAGGTGGTTGGAGTTAAGGAGGTGTGATCCATGAAGTACTATCATATAATGATAGCCGGTGTCGGGGGTCAGGGTAACCTACTCCTCTCAAGGATTATAGGCGATGCCGCACTCTCTAAGGGATTAAGGGTTAGGTTAGGAGAGACCTTCGGTGCTGCTCAGAGAGGCGGGTCAGTACATTCTCACGTAAGAATAGGTAAGGAAGTTTACGGTCCTTTAATGCTCGAAGACGAAGCAGACGCTCTACTAGCTTTAGAACCTTTAGAAGGGTTGAGACGAGGTGTTCAGTACTTAAAGGAGGGAGGTCTCGCGATTTTGAATACTAGGAAGGTGAGCTCGATCGACGTTAACGTGGGCGTAGCCGAATACCCTAGCATGGAAGAAATAATAGAGTCTTTCAGAAAGTTAAAGGCTAGGATAGTGTATCATGACTTCACGAAGATCGCGGAGGAGGTTGGGTCCCCGAGGCTAATGAATGTAGTTGTTTTAGGCGTGTTCGCTGGCATTGCGGAGAGAGAGCTTCCCTTCACTTTAGAGGACCTGAAAACTGCAATAAGGGGTAGAGTTCCTCAGAGGTGGGTTGAGTTAAATCTGCGTGCTTTTGAAGTGGGTTATGAATTTTCTAAAAACTATATTATGAAGTAGCTTTTCCTAGGAAAAGTCTAGTACTGAAATACCTTGCCGCATAGTCTGGGAGAACAGTAACTATCTTCTTTCCCTCACCGATACCAAATCTTTTGGCTATCTTAATAGCCGCCACTACGTTAGCTCCTGAGGATATACCTACCGCAAGCCCTTCAAGTCTTGCTAACCTCCTGGACATCTCTATTGCTTTCTCTGAATTAACTACCTCAAAGTGATCTATTAGGTGTTTGTACTTCCTAATTATGTTTGGCACGAAACCGTCCCCGACACCCTCTATCTCGTGCCTGCCCCACGGACCTTCAACACCTGTGTAGAACCAGTTATAAGCAACAGGGCACTCAGCGGGTTCCGCGCCAACGACTAGGGTTTTAGGGTTAACCTCCTTAAGCCTCTTAGCAACCCCTACTAAAGTCCCTCCAGTACCTACGTGAGCCACGAAAGCGTCAACAGTACCCAGCTGCTCGATTATTTCCTTCCCGGTAGTCTCGTAATGTGCCTCAACGTTCGCTTCATCATCCCATTGATCTAGGAAAACGTATTTGTCAGGGTATTTCCTCTCAAGTTCTTTACCATATTCTAGAGCTTTGAAAGCGTCTGACTCACCTCCAGGCACCCTAATTATTTCAGCGCCATAATGCTCAATCAACAAAAACCTCTCTCTACTCATTTCCTCCGGTATCACTATGATCACCTTATAACCTAGTGCTGCCCCTAAAGCAGCGAAGGCTATTCCGGTGTTACCAGTAGTTGCCACTACTATAGCTTTGTCCTTACTTAACCTACCCTCCCTCTCAGCCTTCTTAATCATGTAGAGAGCCATCCTGTCCTTAACACTACCTGAGGGGTTCATGAACTCTAACTTAACCCAAATCTCGGCTTTCACATCCTCAGGTACTACCCTCCTGAGCCTTATCAAAGGAGTCCCACCAACCACATCCGCTATTGACTCACCAACCTTCATTTGCTAATACCACCGAGATTCTAAGGAAAGCCATCCTTATATAAAATATTTCAAGAATTCTGAAGAAAAATTATGGGTGAATACCTGACTTAACGTATATTTTTATTTGCTCACATTAATTGAGATGGGGTGTATGATTTGACGTATCCAATCATAGACCTACATGAAGATATCTCATTATATTTTTTAACGTTCGGCGGGGGACAGCCCTTAGCAGATTTCAGAGATGACTTGAGTGGTAGGGACGCAGACATACCTAAGTACGTTCGCGGTAATGTGAGGTTAGTTTTCTCATCGATTTTCCCGGGCACGCACACCTTCGACGTGAGACTGCTTGAGCAGAGGGAGAGGGATAGGTGGTTACCCAGAGTTATCATGAGGTACCCGCAACTACAGGTTTTCGAGCATCTTAAGATCTATTACTCACTTTCCGAAGCATACAACGTGAGAATAGTTGAGTCTTTAAATGACGTTGAGGACGTTATTAAGTCAAGTGATTACAGGTTAGGATTCCTCATTCACTTAGAAGGTGCTGACGCAATAGACGATCCCTACGATCTAGTACTCCTCAAGAAGCTTGGGGTGAGATCGTTGGGGTTGACCTGGAACTACAATAATAAGTGGGGTTCTTCCTGCGCTTCAAGCAAGGACTACGGGTTAACTCCTGAGGGTGAGGAACTCGTTAAGTACGCTAATAAGCTAGGCATAATAATAGACTTAGCACACGCAAGCAAGAAGACAGCGGTCGACGTACTCCAAATATCTAGGAAGCCCGTCATGATAAGTCACGCTAACGTTAAGTCGGTGCATGATCATAGGAGGAACGTTGACGATGAAGTACTGGAGCTCCTCTCATCAAATAATGGCTTAATCGGGATGTCTTTCGTAAGTTCCTTCATATCACATAAGAAGAGGGCCAGCATTAACGACTTAGTTAACCACTTTATGTACGTTTACGAGAGATTTGGCTCAAATATATTAGCGGTAGGGACTGATTTTCACGGCCTCCTAGGCCTTCCAGGACCTGAAGGGCTTGAGTCTGTTGATAAGGTACAAACACTCTTAAACGTATTAAGGGACAGAGGTCTTAAGGAATCTGACATTAGAAAGATAGCTTTCGAGAATGCTCTCAGACTATTGGAGAACGTCCTCGGTTAAAGCAACCCTAGAGCTAAACCGTCGCCTCTGACGTCCACGTAGCCGGCTTTGATCCCCTCCTTGATCTCCGCTATAGCCGCTACACCGAGCCTAGCAGGGTATTTAACTCTCTGAAATACATAACCCTCAACAAACCCTTCCTCGAAACCTTCCTCAAGCTCTATGAGGTTGGTTCCAGGATACCACACGAATCTAGGGTACTCTATAGCTTCTTGCGGGTTCATCCTATACTTGAAGATGTTTTGGAATATCTCTGCATGTAGTTGCGGCCTGAAGTGACCTCCAGACAACCCTAACGCCATCTCCCTATCCTTAGTTACAACTATCATAGCGGAAAGAGTGTGTAGGGGTTTCTTCAAAGGCGCTAATGAGTTCGGATGGTTCGGGATTAAGTTAAAGGAAGAAGCTCTAGAGTTTAAGGTTATGCCATACGTAGGCTCCGTTATCTTGGAGCCGAAAGGATAGAAGAGGGACTGAATCCCCGAGACTATGGTACCTTCACCATCTATGACAGCGAAGTATGTGGTATCCCCATCACCGCCGTGACCCCTTAACTGCTCTAAAGCACCACCGCGTAGTAGGTCCGCGCTCAATAGCTTGTCTACATCGACGCTCATGTAACGCGGGTCCCCGACGTAAGAATCCCTAATCTTATACACAGTCTTAAACAAATTAACGTAGGTCCTCAACCTATCTATAGAGTTCGGCTTAACCACGTCTTCTTCCTCAAGAAGCTTCAGTAGTTGCAGGGTCGTTACACCCTGGGTGTTAGGCGGCATCTCATACACTGTGGCGTCACCTAAGCATAGCTTAATTGGGTCCCCGATCTCCGCTCTGTAATTCCTCATATCCTCGTAACTCAACACCCCGCCGGTAGACCTAACATATTCTGAAATCTTGATAGCTATGTCCCCCTCGTAGAACTGCCTGGGGTCATCTCTGATAAGCTCTAACGCCTTAATCATCCCGTCGAACCTAACGAGCTGTCCTGGCGTGTAGTAGTTAACGTTTCCGTAGTAGGTTTTCCTAGAGCCCTCGTCCTTAATCAGTACGTCCCTGAGGTTGTTTAGGGCTGTAGCAAAACTAGGTGAGACCGGGAATCCACCCCTCAACGAACTTATTACTAGGTCAACGATCTTCCCCCACTCAAGAGATCCCAACCTCTCCCACATCACTCTAAGACCGTCAATCATTCCTGGCACTACTATTGAGAGAGGCCCTTCTAGCGGGACCTCATTAAGTCCTGCAGACTTAATAAATTCTATAGTCATCGCTGAGGGCGCGTAGCCCGAGCCATTAACGAACGTGATCCTCCCTTGAGGATCCTTAATTAAGGCGAAGAAATCCCCTCCTAGACCGCCTAAGTGAGGTATACTAATCGAGAGCGTTAGTGACGTAGCTACTGAAGCGTCTACCGCATTACCCCCCATCTCAAGAATCTTAACCCCCACAACAGAAGCTAGAGAAGTCTCACTAGCTACAACACCCTTAGAAGAATAGAAAGGAATTCTAAGCATCATTACCTCACCACACTAAAAACCACGCGGAAAGTAATAAATACGAGACCCGCTCTGTTAGGGGCGGTGCCGACTATAGCCCGTCTTCAGTACTACGGCGGCATTAAGCTTAACGGCCTACCCGCGCCTCACGCGGCTCTCATCGGCGCTGCTTGGCCTTGCTCCCGAGGGGACAGCCGTTTCAACGCATCCGCCCCCATACTCGGCGGGTTACCGACGCCTCGTTGCCGAAGCGTCCTCACCGCGTCATCGACATCCGGGGGCGGCCGTGTCGTTTCTGTGCTGTTGCCGCGGGTCTCCCCGCACCCCTTACGGGGTCCTCGCGCCGCGAGGAGGACGGTGCTTCCTCAGGGGGACTACCCCCGTAGCCGCCAGTCGGCTCCGCCCAAAAATCATACGGTTGTGAAACTTTTAAAAACTCTCTCCTACACTCATTGAAATAATCTTGAAGTAACCAAATCTACGAGGCTCTGTAGGGTCTTCCGGCTCAACGAATCTCACTAACTTAGTCTCCAGCCCTACTTCCTTAAAGACGTAGACAAGATCCTCAACCCAGTCATATATACCGCACCACATACAAAAACTGCCTGAGAACCCGACAACTATGGTGTCTCCCTCAACACCGATGAGTTCGGCGACTGCTTCAGGAGCTCTTCGCTTGTTATAGAGCTTGATGCCCTGTTTAACTAACTGAAGTAACTCGCTACCCATTAAGACCCCTGAATAAATCGTTTCAATAACTAAAAATAAAAAGTAATTAAAAAGGGATTTACTTTTTCTTCATAAAAGCTAGTGCTAAAGAAATTAATGCCAGGATTAGAGCCACGCCGCCTAAAGCTAGTGAGGTCATGATGTTTGCTGCGGCGCCCTCAAGACCGGAGACGCGTGAATCTAACTCTTTGACGGTGTTCTCAAGCGTTGTAACGCGGTTGCTCACATCACCTAACGTTCCTTGAATACTTGTGACGGTGTTTTGTAGCGAGGACACAGTACTACTTAAGCTGTTAACGCTTGACGACAGCTGCTCTAGACTAGATCTCAGGCTCTGAATAGCTTCTGTGACGTCCATTAGGATCTCCTTACCCTCAAGTAATTCTTTATAAGCCAGTAACTCACCGCAATATCCTGTAGCCCATAGTACCAGGTTCCTGAATAACCTCATACCCTGCATGATGACGCCGTAGTATACGTAGGTTAGTCCGGACTGGTAGCCTCCGTAGGGTGACTCACCACTAACGATTATCTTATTCCCGTTAGGTAAGACCTCCACGGCTAGCAGGGGGAACACGCCAGTATCTCCTGGTGAGTAGAGTTGGTGAATCATGCCCGGAGCTCCCGGCGCGGAAGGCTGATACTCGTTTATCTTACCTCCTTCAGTCGTTCTAGCAACTATGTAAACGTTAGGTATCTTAACGTTTATCGGGTTAACCCAAGTCCCGTTATCTAATACTGCGGCAAGAGGGCCTGGACCATGGAATAGAGTTACATTAACACCGTAACCTAGCACAGCAACCTCAGGATCTGGGTCAACTATTCCTACAACTCTATAAGTTGCTTTAGCGTTTGAGATCGTGTCATCTACTGCAACGTAATCTATCCTTAGGTGGGAGCCTACCGCTTCCGCAACCATGTTAACCACTTGCTGAGCTATCTCGTTACCCTGCGCTGGATAATCACTGTCTCCAGCTACCCATATAGCTCTGGGCGTGCTGTTAAACCATGAAACTAAAGCGCTGATCTCCTCTGGGGTAACTAACCTCAGTGCTTGACCTATTATAACCATCTCAACGTCTTTCAGAGTGGTTGAGGTAAACCCACCGTACCTAATCTCAGCATTATTCTTAACGTAGTCTGGGAGAACCTCTAAATCAGCCTCACTAGACAGCAAAACCACCCAGTTAGCTTCAGGAATCATCTTCATCATCTCAACTACTCCGCCGACTGTCTGACCGTGAGATAAGTCTATCAGTATGCCTATCCCGACCTTAGCAGCCTTAAGCGGTTGAGGAGCCATTAAACCCGCGACCGATATAGAGATTAATATTACTAAAGCCATAGTAGCTAATCTACGCATATATACACCTCAATTATATCTACGCAGTAAGATTAATAAATTAAAACGAGCAATCCACAACACCAATCCAGTAAATTTAGAACCGTTTATTTTATTAGGAGACTAGTTTTAATTGGGGGTAAGTATGAAGTATTACAAAGCCCTCTCAAAAATAAGTGTTGTGATTATTGCTTTCATAGTCTTAATAGCTGTCGTTGCTTTACTGCTTATGTTACCTAGCCCGCAGGTACCCACGACTACGACGCCCACCACTACTCCTACGACCACGACGCCGACAACAACACCTACAACCACTCCGACAACAACACCAACCCCAACACCCACCACAACACCAACAACAACGCCCGTTACGGAGGGTGTTGTATTGTATGTGGTTACTAGGCATTCAGGAGATATTCAGGAGGTGGCGAGGAGAGAGTTTCTGAATTCCGAGATTGCGAGGAGATATAACATCAAGGACGTTGTTTTCGTTTATTTAGAAGCTGGTTGGTGGGTGCCGATCATTCAGCAGAAAAACTATGATGTTGGGTGGGGCGGCGGCCCCACACTATTTGACACGCTGTATCAAGCAGGGCTCTTAGCGCCTTTAACCTCTCAGGAAGTCTTAGATGCTGTGAGTCAGATACCGGACTACATAGCCGGTGCCCCGATGAAGAGGGTTGGTCCAGATAACAAGATATACTGGGTTGCTGCCGCAATGTCTTCCTTCGGGTTTACAGTGAACCTAGCCACTCTAGAGTCTTACGGGTTGCCTCAACCAGCTAGGTGGAGGGATCTAGGTAGTGTAGACTACGCTCGCAAGCTCATCTCCTTAGGTAAGCCGGCGGTAGGTATAGCGGACCCAACCCAATCAACCAGTAACACGAGGATGTATGAGATAATCCTGCAGGCTTACGGGTGGGATGAGGGCTGGAAAGTATTGACTACTATGGCGGCTAACGCTAAGGTTTATCAAGGATCCGGAGACGTGAGAGACGGCGTTATAGTCGGTGATATAGATGTCGGTATCACCATAGATTTCTACGGGTACATAGCACAGTCACAAAACCCTGACTGCAAGTACTTAATTCCGGCAGGCGAGACCATAGTTAACGGCGATCCCATAGCACTCTTAAAAACCTCGCGCAACCCCGAAGCAGCACAAGCATTCATAGCCTGGGTCCTAACCGAGGGTCAGTGGAAGGTCTGGTTTAAGCCAGACATAAACAGACTCCCAGTAAATCCGAGAGCTTTCGAAACCCCTGAGGGGAGGGAGAGGCAAGACCTTTACCAAGCTTTCTTAGAAATAAACAGAACTGAGGGCATACCCTTCGACGATAACCTAGCGCTATCCTACGAGAAAGCAGTCATATACTACTTCAAGGCAGTGCTAGTAGAACTGAACAGTAATTTAAAGCAGGTCTGGACCACGCTAGTCAGCAAGTATTTGAATGGACAGTTAACTCAGGAACAATTCGAGTATTACGTAGGACTACTAAGTAAACCACTAACCTACGTTGATCCCAAAACCGGGGAGACCGTTACGTTCACTCAGGAAGACGCTATAAGAGTGACTAGCATAATAGGGAGTGAGCCTCAGTTAATAGATCTCTACATGCTTGCGTGGAGACAGACAGCAACCGAGAGATACCAGCAAATACTAAGCGAGCTCGGAGGGTGAGTCGAGAACCACGTATGTAGGGATGACCCCTAAGTAAGTTAAAACTTTTTGTATTAAGCGTGAATCATCTCCTCAAGTTTCGGCCTTAGACTATCGACTTTGCGCTTCACGTACTTCATGAAGGCTTTTAAGAGTATTCTGGCGGGCAGGTACCTAGCTTCCTTCATGTAGAATCTGTTCATTATATCCTCAGCCCAATAGAGGGAGTGGTAGAGGGTTTTGAGCATTACGTCTACGTGTTCCCTCCTAACAGCGTTTTTCCTGAACCAATCCCTATCTTTTAGGGCACCCATGGGGACGAAGAACATAGGCACTATGAGGCTCCTGTATTGACGTATCCTGTCCAAGAGTTCCGAGGTCTTTACTAGGTCATCAGGGGTTTCCTCCGGTATTCCCAGAATTAAAGTCACGGCAGGGATTACCCTGTTCTCGTGAAGTATCTTAAGTGCTTCCTCAACTACCTCAGGCCATTTCTCAGGCGGGTATGGCGCTGACTTAGCCGGCATGATTTTCTTAGCTAGGTTCGGGCTGCCTGTCTCAAGACCTATCTCAACACCTAGGTAGTCTTGCTTCTCATACAGTACCTCATTCATTATCTTAGATACTAACCTGTAGTTATCCTCGGCGAATTTGACTGCAGCGAAGCTCGTGTGTGCCCAAGCTATACTCTCAGGAGTTAATTCCTTAACTAGCATATGCAACTTGATTAATGGTTCTTCCCTAGGCTTAATACCGTCAGCACCGTAAAGCAAGACATCCTCACTGTGGAGTATCGTATTCTTAACCCCATTACGTACGTTAATCTCTACCTCAGCCCTTATCTTCTCTAAGGGCATGTACCTGAGCGGCTTAAGCGTTACCGAGCAGAATTTACAGCCTCTGGGACAACCCCGCATTATCTCTACTAAGCCGTTCACGCTCGCACCCTTAATCACCGGTATCTCGCTGATTTGCGGAACCTCGTGAGGTCCTACGAAAACGTATTGAGGTAACTCCTCATTATTTAAGGCTTTCTCAACCAACTC
The DNA here is from genome assembly GCA_964636755.1 of uncultured Desulfurococcaceae archaeon. Lineage (GTDB taxonomy): Archaea > Thermoproteota > Thermoprotei_A > Sulfolobales > NBVN01 > Zestomicrobium. Next base: position 16,022 of record CAZWSU010000007.1, on the reverse strand, counting down.
ACCGATCACTAACTCAGCCTCGCCGTCAACCACCGTGTCAACGCCGAACTCACGCATTAGCTCTACCTCCCATAACCACTGCCACGCCGCCGGCCCGCCGACAATTATCTTCACACCTCTCTCCTTAGCTTTACGTACCGGCTCACTCCTCATGAACTTTATGAAGGACTTCCTGTTCACAGGCTCCTTACCCGTTATGAACCACCACTCACTACTCGGGGGTCCGTAAGCGAAGTAGTCGTGATGCCCTATCATGAGGATCTTCATGCTGTTTAAGTACTTACTTATGTGATCAGGATCTATGATCGCCGCCTTATAACCTAGGTCCTGCAGTCTTGCCTCAATCTTCCTCAACCCGTAAGGAGCTTCAACAGGTCTGCCTAACTCATCAACCCTTATTTTAGGAGCGGCGATCCACATCCACAGGAACTCAGGGATGCCTATGGCCGGGCCTGTGGTCATGAATCCCAGGAATTCTTTCCTCCTATGATTAGACATCATCGTTCTATCGCTAGTTATGATTATCTCGAAGCTCACGAGCCCTCACCCACCACTGCCAGGTTAATACCGAATTGCTTAATTACCTCCAAGTACTCAACCCCTAAACCACGAGTGGAATACACCTTGACACTACTACCTGACCCAACAAGCTTCTGCAGTAATGTCTTCAGGGAGTCAGGGCCGTGGCCAGCGTATTTGACGACTATACTCACGTGTATGTTAGATAAGAGTAGGTCCCTCACCTGCTTAAGGTATAGGGGTGGGGGGAGAGGGCTCATGACGTGAAGCTCGATTTTCTTATACCTACCTCTCAAACCCTCCCTCATAAGCTCGTACACTAGATAACGATTCATGGAATCATCATGACTACATAAAATAACTACTGCACTCAACACCTTACTGACACTGGTCACGCCCCCAGAGCTTGAAGAGATTGTGGTGCTGGGGGGTCGTCCGTGATTCATTCATCATGCCTCATTAAATAAAATAAACTCGTGATAAATAAGTATTTGCTTTCACCGATGAGTGGCTTGAGCAACTCTGACCACAAGTTAACATTTATAATTAGCTTAAGCGTGGATTTAAACGGTGGTCTTCAAGTGAAGTATATTTATACAGAGAAAGCGCCTAAACCCGTGGGACCTTACTCACAAGCGGTTTTAGTCGGTAACATCCTCTTCATCTCAGGTCAGTTACCTATAAACCCCTCAACCGGTGAGTTGGTGAGGAGCAACTTCAAGGAGGCCGCTAAGCAAGCGTTAAATAACGTGATCGAGATAGTTCGTGCGTCAGGGGGTGACGTGAGGAATATAGTTAAGGTTACCGTATACCTGAAAGACATAACGAGGTTTAGCGAGCTCAACGAGGTCTACAGTGAGTTAATGGGTGATCATAAACCTGCTAGAGCGGTAGTAGCTGTTTCCTCAATACCTAGAGACGCTGACTTAATGATTGAGGCCATAGCTTACCTAGAATAGCTCGGGTCACCTAAACACGAGTAACATAGATGTTTTACTTGATTTTACTTGATAGGTGATTGCTTATTTCTCGGAGCATCACTCTATACATGTCTACAGCTTTCCTCAACTCAGCAACCTCAACGTATTCGTTGGGTTTATGCGCTAACGTCTCTTTCCCCGGGCCTAAGCCAATGCCTGCCGCGTTGAACTCGCTCACGACAACTAAATCTGTTGAGAATCTCCAGTAATGTCTTGAAACGCTACCGTACATCTTTTTAAGAGCCCTCATGAGAGGCTTAATCAAGTCTTCATCCTCATTTATCCAGCCAAGGAATAACTCCTTAGTACGTAGGGGGTAGTCCCTCCAAGACTTAACTTCCTCCTCTCTTAAAGAAGGTCTGCACCCGGCACTCTTTAAGTTCTCGACTTGAGCGCATACGTCCTCATACAACCTCATTATGTCCGCCTCGCCCCTGCCCGGCAACACCCTGTGATCCACCGTGACCAAGCACCTATCAGGTATTTGAGGCTGTATCTTAGGCTGGCAATCTATGAGTGTTGCCGTAGCTGATTCGCTACCGAGTAACTCGTGTGCCGGTAGGTTACTGGACGCTTCAGCGACCTTCAAGATAGCTAGAGCAGCACCCTCAAGAGAGTTAATACCCTCACTAGGCATTGACGCGTGGGCCGAAACCCCTGAAATCTCGAGGTCTATGACAGCCCTACCCCTATGTCCTAGACCGAGCTCAAGTGATGTGGCCTCCCCGGTCACCACCACGTCGGGCCGTATCCTCAGAGAATCCCTTAAAGCATGTCTTAACGCAACACCCTCAATTATCTCTTCGTGAACTGTGTACACTACGTAGAGATCGCTCTCCAAGGTCTTCAAGTCCTCAAGTGCTTTTATCTGTGAGGCGATCGGGCCCTTCATGTCAACAGCGCCCCTCCCGTACACCCTACCGTCGATTAAATCGCCTGAGAAGGGGTCGACGACCCACTGCCTTAAATCACCTGCGTCCACGGTGTCTAGGTGACCCTCAACTACGATGATCCCTAGACCACCGCCCTTCACGGGAGCGATCACATTCCCCACACTATCTATGAAGACCTTATCAACGCCTGCTTGACCTAAGAACTCCTTAACGAGGTTTGCTAGCTCTCCCTCACTCCCCGGTAAGCTCTTTACTCTCACGAGTTCCTTGAGTAGCTCGACTACGTCCAACCTCATCTCCTCACAACCCTAACTACCCACTTAGTACCCGACGGTGTATCTTGAAGTTCCACACCCAACTTCCTCAACTCCTCCCTAATCTTATCTGATAACTCCCACATCTTCCTCTTCCTTAGCTCAGACCTAACGTCGACTAACAACTTGATTAAGTCGTTGGTTAACCCCTCCGCAGCACCCGGTCTTAACACGAAACCTAGAATGCTGTTCATGTAGTTTAGTGCGTCAACAACTAATCTATGCGTGTCCGCACCAATATCGCTCCTCTTATTGGTGTAATCGTTGATAGCTGATATCAGATCCAGATAGCTAGCTATAGCTTCAGCAGTGTTAAGGTCGTTGTTCATGGCCTCATCGAACCCCTCCCTAGCTCTCACAACCTTCTTTCTTAGCTCTACCTCATCATCACTAATCATACCAACCTCCTTAACCTCTAGCTGTTCTAGTCTTGAGTGAGCTACCTCAACCCTAGAGAATGTCTTGTGCGCGTTCTCAAGCGCGTCCCAAGTGAAGTCTATCGGGGATCTATAGTGGGTTTGCAGCAAGTAGAGTCTGAGGGTGTTAGCGCCGTACCTACTCACCGCCTCCCTTATAGTGACGTAATTACCTAGAGACTTACTCATCTTCTCCCCACCCACCGTGAGCAGGCCTACGTGAACCCAGAAATTAACGAATGGCTTCACGCCCGTGAAAGACTCGGCTTGAGCGATCTCTGCCTCATGATGAGGAAATATCAACTCAACCGCGCCGCCATGTATGTCGTATTGAGGGCCGAAATGCCTTATAGTTATCGCGGTATCTTCAATATGCCATCCCGGCCTGCCGTAACCCCAGGGCGATTCCCAGCCGAACTCATGTTTGGGTCTAACCCTCCATAAAGCGAAGTCCCCCGGATTCCTCTTAGTTGGGTCTGGCTCAATTCTGTGAACAACCAGTTCTCTAGGATCTCTACCGGATAGCTTCCCGTAATCACTGAAGGTAGTTATGTCGAAGTAGACCCCTGTGGGCGTGACGTACGCGTGACCCCCATCCACGAGCCCCTCTATCTGCTCGAATATCTCCCTTAAGTAGTCTGAAGCTCTGGCGTAAAGGTTTGGCGATACCACATTAAGAGACACCATATCCTCGAGGAAATACCTCTCATACTTCCTGGCGAGATCCAGTGGGTGAACCCCCTCCTCAACAGCCCTACCGACAATCTTGTCATCAACGTCCGTTATGTTGACTATGTAGAATAGCGAGTACCCCAACCTCCTTAACCAACGCGCGACAACGTCGAAGAACACGAAGACTCTGGCATGACCTATGTGAGAGTAGTCGTAAACTGTCGGCCCGCACACAAACATGAATACCCTGTTACCGTTGAGAGGCTTGAATACTTCTAAAGACCTAGTTCTAGTGTTATAGATTTTAAGCTCGGCAAACGTACCCACCCACCAACACACACCTCACACGTATATTTAATCATAAACGATATTTAAGTTTCTCAGGTTGTCACACGCTACATGTAGTGCCAGATGCCTGTCCCTCTATAATTGTAGATTATTGTTTTGAGAGCCGTGACCTGCTCGATGCTGTAACCTATTCCCTCCCTCCCAATACCGGATTCTTTCCTGCCTCCGAAGGGGTAGTAACCTATGCCGTGTCTGGGGAACTCGTTAACGTATATAACGCCTACCTCCAAGTACCTCACGAGTTTCCTGATCTTGACTATGTCGTGTCCGAATATAGCTGCGTCCAGCCCGTACCTCCTCCCGTTAGCTATCCTTACAGCTTCATCTAAGTCCCTGAAACTAGTTATTAATGCTATGGGACCGAAGACCTCGTCTTTATAGAGCTTGGCTTTCTCAAGAGCTTTCTTATCGGTTATCTCTATTAGTGTTGGCTCAACGTATGTGGGCCCCAGCCTCCTACCCCCGTACAAGATTTTCCCACCTAATCTCAGTGCATCGTTTACTGCTTCAATAACTTCATTAACTGATCTCTCATCTATTAAGGGACCCATACCACTCTCCTCACTTCTAGGATCACCTACCCTTACCTTACTAAGGTCCCTCACCAGCATGTTCTTTAAATCCTCATACACAGATTCCTCAACAATAACTATCTTTATCGCGTCACACCTCTGACCAGCATAACTGGTTATCCCCGTAACTATTTTCTGAGAAGCCACCTCTAGATTTGCATCACTCAAGACTATCACCGGGTCTCCCCCACCTAACTCCATTATGAACTGCTTAATCCCGGCACTCCTCAATACTTCCTTGCCTACCTCAGTACTGCCGGTGAAGCTTATGACGTCTATTCTAGGATCTGAAACCAACTTACTCATCTCTTTACCAGATAGCGTCACCACCCCAATAGATTCTGGAGGCACTCCAGCGTCCAGCGCTGTCTTAACGAACATTAAGACTACTAACGGGTCTGCGGAAGGAGGTTTTATCAATACCGCGTTCCCCGCAACGAAAGAATAAGTAAACTTATTGACCGTGTCGAAGAGCGGGTAGTTGTAGGGTATTATAGAGAGGACCACGCCGTAGGGTTCCCTACGAACGACAGCCTCACTCTCAAGAGTTTGAAAACTCCAGTCTCCCGGCACGTAATCACCGTAAATACTTCTTAAGTCTAGAGGGGCCTTCCTCAACCTCTCGATGGAAGCCGTGACCTCCCCCTTAGCTTGACTCCTCAGCTTCCCCGCATTCAACACGAGAACTTCCGTGAAGTCTTCGAGTCTGGATTCGAGTAGGTCAGCTGTCTTGAATATTATCTCAAGTCTCTTATCCCCCGGTAAATCCCTAACCCTCCACCTACCTACCTCACGCATCATCCTAAGAGAATCTTCTACTAAGAACCAGTCAGGCTTGCTAACCCTAGCTATTAAGGACCCGTCAATAGGTGTTTTAACGTCAAACGTCTCACTACCTAAGAACCACTTACCTGATAGGAAGGTCTTGAAGACCGGCACTTCATCAGCTAATAAGTATATGTCTTTGAAATCCGGGGAAATACTTAGCTTAACACTACTACTCAAGACATCACCCCATATTAGACTCTATCACAGAGTTATTAAGTATATTAAGACCATCATCTCGTTGTTAATTAATTAACTTTAAAAGCGTTATTCTCAGTGTGGGAGGTGTCTTCATATTGTCTGAAGAGTTTGAGTGGTATAACGTATTCGTTAAGAGAGACTATTCCCCCGACCCGGAGAGGGACGTGATAGTGTCTTTTAAGGTCACCCCCTCAGAGGGCTTCAGTATTGAGGATGTCGCCGGTGGCATAGCTTCAGAGAGTAGTGTGGGTACTTGGACAACCCTTTCGTCACTACCTGATAGGATTTGGAGGTTGATGGGTAGGGCTTACGAGATAAGGGATCTCGGTGATGGTTCCTGGCTTGTTAGAGTTGCGTATCCTGTGGACTTATTTGAGGAGGGTAACATGCCTGCATTCCTAGCCTCGGTAGCTGGCAACATATTCGGTATGAGGAGAGTTAAGGGTCTTAGGATAGAGGACATCACGATGCCTAAGGAATTCCTGAAATACTTTAAGGGACCTGTGAGAGGTCTTGCGGGCGTGAGGGATTTATACAGGGTGTATGATAGGCCGATAGTCGGGACTGTTCCGAAACCTAAGGTAGGCTTCACGCCTGAGGAACTGGAGATCGTGGCTTACGAGATCTTGGTAGGGGGGATGGATTACGTGAAGGATGATGAGAATCTCGCGTCACCCTCTTTCTGCAGGTTTGAGGAGAGAGCTAAAGCAATCATGAAAGCTATTGATAGAGCTGAGAGGGAGAGCGGGGAGAGGAAGGCTTGGCTAGCTAACATAACGGCTGACGTGAGGGAGATGGAGAGGAGACTTAAGCTAGTAGCTGATTACGGCAACCCGTTCGTCATGGTGGACGTGGTGATTGCTGGCTGGTCTTCCCTAACATTCATTAGAGACTTAGCTGAGGAGTATGGTTTAGCGATACATGCTCACAGAGCTTTCCACGCAGCCTTTACGAGAAACCCGTCACACGGTCTCTCCATGTTTGCTTTAGCTAAGCTCCTGCGTGCTGTCGGCGTGGATCAACTACATGTAGGTACTCCAGAGGTAGGCAAGCTAGAAGCTAAGGCTAGGGACGTCGTAAACATAAGTAAGGTATTGAGGGAACCGATTTACGTTCCTGAAGGAGACTTCCTGAGGTTAAGACAGGAATGGCACCATATTAAGCCCGTGTTCCCCACGTCTTCCGGAGGACTGCACCCAGGCACGTTACCTGAAGTCCTTAAATCCCTAGGGGTTGATTTAGTGATTCAAGTTGGTGGCGGGGTTTTGGGGCATCCAGGAGGTCCTAGGGAGGGTGCTATGGCGGTGAGGCAAGCTATCGAGGCTTTCCTGAAGGGGGTCCCACTCGACGTATACGCTGAGACACATAAAGAACTTAAGAAAGCACTGGAGAAGTGGGGGTACGTAAAACCTGCTTGAACCCCCTGTAGTAGGTGAGGTTTTTGTGCGGGAAGTTCGGTATTTACGTCCCTGAGGATCTGATGCGTGAGTTAGAGGAATGCATGAAGTCTTTAGGAGTGAGGAATAAGTCTCTAGTAATTAGAGAGGCCTTACGTCTCTTCATAAGCGAGCATAAGTGGCGTGCCGGGGGTCCTATACTAGGGGTAATCAGCGTCGTCTACGATCACGAGGTGAGGGGTGTAGACGCGAAACTCACAGACATACAGCACGACTACCTAAACGAGATAATCTCAGCACTCCATATCCACGTGGATCGCAGGAACTGCATGCTGATACTAGCTCTGAAAGGCGATTCAGAACGAGTGAACAGTCTCTTGAAGGAGATCATTAAGCTTAAGGGAGTGAAGTTAGTGAGGCCTGCTTTAATAAGTGTTGAGTCTGGTTTTCAAGAAGAGATTAAGTAATCCATTCATCAACTACCTGCGTCAAATACTTTATGCTCGGTATGATAGCGAATTCCTCAGTCTTGATAACACCTCCTAAGTCCTTGATTAACACAGCTTTAAGACCCGCTACTAGAGCTCCCCCGAAGTCCTCTCGTGTGTTATCCCCTACGTGCACTGCCTCGTCAGGCCTTAAGTTAAAGTGCCTTAGCACGGACGCGAAAGCCTCGAACTCAGGTTTCTGAGTACCTAAGACGTCTGAGAAAAAGTATTTGTCTATGAAGTTGATTAAGCCGGAAGTCTTTAAGATGCTTAACGTTATTGATGAGTCCCAGAATAAGACGTTACCTAGTATTGCGGTTTTAAGCCCCCTACTCTTAACGTGAGGTAAGACCTCCCTAACACCCTCAATGACTAAATACTCTAGCTTCCCCTCCTCAGCTTCCCTCCTCAGCCCCTCATGAATCAGCATGAATTGATCCATGCCTAGACCTAGCTTCTCGCAAAGCCTCTTCCTAGACTCCTCTAAGACCTTGCTAGCCGGGACCCTATTTATCCTCAAGTTCTTAACATCTCTGTGAACACTCATCAGAACGCCTAAGACGTCACTTAAGTCTAGGTTTAGGTGCTTCGAGAGCTTAAGTGAGAGTAGCTCGTGCATACCCCCTAAAGACAGTAACGTATCCCACACGTCGAAAATCACTAACTTTATCAAGTCTTGAGCACCTCTTAATGAATTAAACGAAGCATTATTAGGTTTTTACTCTCGAGGGTTTCGGGACTTGATGTCATAACTTCCTCAGAACCTCTATTAACTCGGGTGTTAAGCTCCACTCCAGTGTCTGAGCTATTTCCTCGAGGTGTTTCACATTCTCTGTTTTAACGACTGCCGCTAGGTAGGGCTCACGTATCACGTAATTCAGCGCTATCTGAACCACGGGTTTGTTTATTCTCGAAGATATCTCAACTAGCTTAGGGTGCTTCAGGACCTCACCCCTCTCTAAGGGGGTGTAGGCTTGAATAGTTACGTTGTGTTTCAGTGCTGTAGGAAGTAGAGCTTCCTCTATCTCCTTCCTTAACACACTGTAGTGTACTTGATTGAGGACTATGTCGGCTTTCTTAGTTGAGTTTATTGCCTCCACTAACTCTGACTCGTCAAAGTTGCTCACGCCTATGTATCTGGTAAGCCCTTCATCGATTAAGGACTCGAAATTCTTTACTTGTTCTTGAATACTTAACGTTGGGTTAGGCCAGTGAATCAGGTATAGGTCGACCTCATTGACCCCCAGCCTCCTGAGCGCTGCCTTACCGTACTTGAGTACGTCGTACCTGCTCTTCAGCCTGTCCGGGAGCATCTTGGTTATTAAGAAGACTGAGTCTCTACCAACATGCTTAACCACCCTACCCACCAACTCCTCAGCTCTCCCTGAGCCGTACATCTCCGCAGTATCTATGGTATTCAGGCCTAGCTCAACACCCCTCACTAACGTCGTGAAAGCGTCGTTCTCGTTCCTTATACCCCACGTACCTAAAGCGATCGCTGATATTGTTTCCCCCGTGTTTCCTAGAGACCTCCTCTTACTGAGGACTCCCTCAACCACACGTGAGCACCAAGATTAATATTGCGTCTTGAAAGATATTTTTGTGGGTAGCTGGTTGAGTGAGGGTGTTGAAATCTCGGTTGCTGAGTGGAGGGGTAGTTTAGAGAAGTTAGGTGAGGTCTTGCTAAGTATTTCTAGAGAGATCGGGTTGGAGGGAGTGGTTAATTCTCTGAGCAAGAGAATTAAGAACGCGTCAGAACTCCTAGACGCTGACAGGATTAAGGCGTTGATAATTAAGAACGAGCATGCGCTAGCCTTCATAGCGGCAAGCCCGGAAGACTCTAAGAAGGTTGTTTCCGTGAAGACTAGGGCCGGCTTAGTCAGGATACCTATATATCCTAGGGAATTCTACGTGACTCAAGCAGGTCCTTACGGCATTAAGTGTACGTGTGAGGACGCTTTAATGACCTCGGCTAAAGCCGATAAGGCCTTGATGGGTGTAGCCAGGGTCTTAGAAGCGGATTTCAGCGAGGTGAGGCCGTTACCTATATCGAGCAAGTACATCATATGCAAGCACACACTAGCCCTAACATCACTCCTGAATAGGCTGGGCATCGTGAGACTCGATGACAGCAGGTTCGCGAAAGTGTTGAGGCTAAGCGTCGTGGTCTTGGCTTTGAGGGAGGGTCTGATCAATCAACACACACTTAAGGGATCAGAAAACCTGACCATACTACTCAGCGAGTTACTCCGGGTTGGGGATTAGCTCACCGGCACACAACCGCGTCCATCACCCCTACGTCTTAGAACATCTCTTCTCTAGTACGTCGCTGAAGAGGAACCACAGCGTGAATATCCCTAAGGATAGTCCAACACCTATTGCCACGCCCCAGCCGAGTGAGGACCTCATCTCAGGGCTTAACCCCGTTAAGTCGACAATCATTGAGAGACCGAAGAAGAACATGAGTATGAATAGTAGACTCTCAACCTTCTTCTCGAAGACTACCGCTTTACTAAGTATATCTAGAGCTAACATCAAGATCAGCAACATTATGACGACGCTCGTCACGCGCGTGACGTACGTTATCAACTCCGTGTAGGTGCCGGAGGTTGCTAGAGCGAATACCCTAATGATCATCGTTATAGCTAGTAAGGCAATCCCTATATCGGCTATCATGATCGTTATAGTTGTTATAGAGAATCTTAAGCCGCCCGGCACCAACTCTTTAACAAAGTCTTCGAGGTTGCTCACCCTCACAACCCACTTAATAACCTTATTTATTAGCTTAGCTAGGAAGACCGAGAGCAGAATTATGCCTACAGCTAATACCACGTAAGGTATTAATCTAATGGTGCTCCTCAAGACCTCATATAATATGTCCGTTACCTCCACCGCGAACCACCTACACCCCCGAGAGTCTCACGAGTAATTCATACAACAACAGTATTAAGAATGAGAGGAAAGCCAGAGCTACTAACTGTATGAATAGCCTTAAAACCCTCTTAGAGGTCTCTACAGTGAACGTGTAGCCTATGGTGCTTATTGAGTAGACGAGCTTGCCGTAACCGTAAGCAGTCCTCGGGGGTACTACCGAGGTCTCAGGGATTGCTAGAACACACACGAATAAAGCAAGGAATTTGAGGAGTGTTGCGACACCGAATACTATTAGTGGGGCGTCAGGCAAGTACCTCCCGAGAACGGACGCTATAAGTAAGCCGACAGCACTGGATGAGGTTAGGAACGTGGATGCCTTAATCACTCCTAGAGACTCAACGTATTTAGAGTATATCGCTGAAGCTATTAAGTTAGCTCCTATGAAGGTCGCTGATAGGATCGCCGAGACTAGGACGTGTGTCAGCGGGTTGCCGAGGAACGGTATTGATGATGTAAATACTACGTTGAGGGCTACAGCAAGGACGTAGGCTCTATACCCTCTCCATAAGTAAGGACCTACTATGCCGCCAAGATTACCTGCTAGGTTGAGGGCTATGGCGATGTAGAGCGGTGAATTCATGGACTTAAGGAGTTGAGGCCATGCGAGACCTACCAGGTTACCCCCACTCATCATCAGGATCAGCATTACGAAGGTGTTCGTCTTCCTTACCTCAACCTCCTCTATTTTCTTAGGTTCCCTCAACTCCCTGAAGTCTTTAGGCATGCCGTAGTATATGAGGGCGGCGGTTGAGAACAACCCTATCACCGAGGACGTTATGTAGGCTACGTAATACGAGGCAGGCACATCAATGAAGGCAGTTATCAACATCGAGTATATGGATCCTAGGAGTGAGGACGCCGCGCTTAAGGCAGCCCTCAAAACACTTATTTCAACGAACTCTTCCTGAACGAAGACGTTGAGTAAGGCGACGTTGAGTAAGACTCCTACAGGTATTGTCACGGTCAGGGCTACCCCGTAAACGATTATGAGTATGTCCGGGAATCCGATCAGGAAGGGTAGCACAGCGAATAACAGCCTCTCAAGTCCGTGAACAAGCAGTAGCTTCGTCTTTATGTTCTTAGCTAGGGCTTCCGGGTAATTGTAGATTAGGTATGATATGATGACGTTCATTAAAGCAGCGAAAAAAGTCACTTGAGATAACGCGTTGAGTGTGTAGCCTGAGTAGGTGAGCATGGGGACGAAGAGACCTCTAGTCACCGCTACGTAGAAACCGCCGAAGAAAGCCTCCACGCCCATCAAGATCTTCGCGATGCTCTTCCTCATCTACTCACGCCTAGCACATATGATTTAAGATAGCGTTATTTAGGCTTAGAATTCCTCATTGACTCGCGAACAGTTATTAAGATACCTACCAAAGCTAACGCCATACCCCCCAAAGTCTCTGCCTGTACTTGCTGACCTAATATGAGGTTTGCTAGTAAGGTAGCTCCAGGGGGCTCCCCTAAAGCTATTGAAGTGACTACGTAAGACTTCATCCTCTTCAGTAAGTAATTCATTACTGTGTGACCGCCCAGCATAGGTATCGCGGCTAGCAAGAACACGTAAGCCCACGAGGTAGTTGTTGTTGGTAGTATGTTTGAGTTAGTTATTAAGGCGTAGGCGAGAAGCGTTAGTGAAGCTGAGGTGTACGCGATTATTGCGTAGTCTGTTAAAGGCATGCCGGCCTTCCTGGAAGTCCTGCCTAGGTAGAAGTAGCCGGCGGCACACAGGGAGCCTATGAAAGCCAGGAAAACCCCCTGAACACCCGCCTCACTACCTAGTTGAGGCCTTGTCGCTATGAGAACCCCGACGAAAGCTAGGGCAAGCCCCAGGATCTCGGTGCCCCTTAAACTCTTGCGTGTGATGCCTTCGAAGAAAGCGTTTATTAAAGGGTAGGTGACCACGACGGTGGTGGAGAGTGCTACGGGTATTAAGAAGAGGGACTCCATCCAGGTAAGGAAGTGCAGCCCTAGTAGGACGCCCGCTACAGCAGGCCCTAAATATGTTGATGAGTTGACAGCGACCCTCTCAGGAGGCTTGAGGAGCCTCTCGAAGATCTTGTAAGGTATTATGAGGACAGAGCTTACGAAAACTCTCCAGAAAGCGCAGACTAACGCGGTAGTGCCTGAGAGAATCACTAGAACTGAAGCAGAGGATATGCTTACCCAAGCAATAATCATTAAGACTAGGTCAGCGAGGAGTGCTTGCTTCCTCGTACCCACTGATTCACTAACCTTTACCCCCAAATTACCCAGCTCCTCACCGAGTAATGGTCGGGGACACGTTAATGAGGTGATGTAGTGTTTGAGTTGATTAAACTGACGCTTCCCTCATCACCTTAGCTAATTTCTCGTAAATAACTCGATCATCAATCAATTCTCGCAACTTACTCAAGACTTTCTCGACGTCATACCTGATTCTGTAGAACGTCACGCTATTGCTTACGGCGTCGTAGACCGCGTATGAAGCTCTGATATCCCCGTCTCTCGGCTGACCCGCGCTCCCGGAGTTAATCACGGTTGCTTTCCCAACCTTCCTCAAGAATTGGTGGTGGGTGTGTCCCACGAAGTACGTTAACTCCCCTAACTCGCATCCCCCCTTACCAACGCTTAACCTATAAGACTTCTTTTCTTGGAGTAGGAAACATATCTCTTCGTTTCTTAACCAGGGGTATAGGTACCCGTAGAGTGGTTGTTGTAGTGTTCCGTGTACGAGTATTATGGGGGGATTAACAGACTCTATCTTAAGGATTTCCGGTAAATTACTCAGGAATCTCCTGTCGTTATCTGATAGTTTCTTCATTGATATCGCGTTCCTAGTGTACTCGCTTACGTCATGTAGTTCGTGACCGCACCTGCAGTCTATGTTCTTCCCAACTGCCTCGTCGTGGTTTCCTTTTATTATCTTAGCGCCTGCACCCCTCACCTCATCTAGTACTAGGTCTGGGTCAGGACCGTAATCAACTAAATCCCCTAACACGAATACCTCATCGTAATTCCCGGCGTTCTCCAGTATTGTTTTCAGTGACTCGTGATTTGCGTGTATATCCGTGATTAACAGTATTTTAGTCACCCTCACTCACCTACTAGAGCGTACTCTCTATCCTTAGCTAAAACAACGAGTAATGCTCCCGCAGATATTATTACTGAAGCGTAACCCACGTTCCTAGTCACATCGCTTAAGTCCGTCGTCTCAGAACTTATCGTGAATTGGTATATGACGTTATCTATTATGTATGCCTGACCCTCCTGCACTACCAAGATCTGAGTTGTTATCTTGCCGTAACCATATGTTAGGAATCCTTCTGAATCATAGTATCCTTTGAAGTAATTGATTAGTAAGCTAACGTTACGCCGTATATTACCGACTCTTAAGAGGAGTGTGTAGCGCTGATTCTCTAACTCCACGTTCTCGTTTCTGCATTTCTCGTTATGTATTAGGTTGACGGCGTTGAGCCTGCTCAGCAATATCCTGGTAGTGGTTAGGGGTGTTTCCGCGATGTAGTTTTGAATGTTAGGTAATTGAATCACTGCGTAATCGCGGTAGGGGGTTCCGTCGTAGGTGTATTGAAGATTCAGTACCCTAACGTTACCTACCTCTGGTAGTGCCGTGATTATGTAGAAACCTCCTAAGATAACTGATATTATGACTATCGATAAGATGGTCTTAGATGTTTTACTGAGTCCCCGTGTCTTAGGGTACGTGAATATTAGGTACGGTAATGACCTAATGTATTCTACGAACTTCATTTCCTTAAGTCTTGAGCGGTCTATCACTACAGGCAGGAGCGCGATGCCCGCCAAGAACCCCCCTGCGTGAGCGAAGACAGCGACGCTACCAGCTATCCTGGCGTATCCGTAGAGGACTTGAGTAACGAACCAGAGGATGAGGTAGAATGAAGCTCTTAATGAGAAGCATGCTGGGAATATGAAGAATATCCAGCAAGCCGTCAGCGACGTTCCCGGGTAGAAGATGAGGTAAGCGCCTAAGACCCCGCTTATAGCTCCTGAAGCTCCTATGGCTGGGATAGCGTAGGATGTGAGACCCCCTAAGAAGCTGAAGGTCACGTGAAATATCGTTGCTGAAATCCCTGAAACTAGATATAGTAGTAGGTACCTGAAACTACCTAGAACGTCCTCAACAGCTCTCCCGAATATGTATAGGAAGTACATGTTGAAGAATATGTGGAATATATCTGCGTGAAGGAACATTGAAGTGAATACCCTGTACGCCTGAGTAGGTTCCGAGATTAACGCTGGCACAAACCCCCCGCTACTAATCCAGTAATTACTGATCGTCGTGAAGAAGTTCTCATATGAAGTCATCAAATACACCACGACGTTAACCAGTATCAAACCTATGGTAGCTTTAGGTCTCCTCCTATAATGCGTGTCTCCTATAGGAAAACCCATACCGTACCTCACTAAACACCGCCCTCAACCCAGTCCTTAATACATTAACGAAACACATTATAAAAACCTCTCCTCACGTAATTATGTGGTGTGAGTATATGAACTTGGTTGAAGGTCTTAAAGTACTCGTAACCGCGTCTACGAGAGGTATCGGTAGGGGTGTTGCAGAGGTATTGTTAGCTAACGGCGCTACGGTAGTGATTAACGGTAGGGAGAAGGCCAGGGTTGAGGGGGTCGTTAATGAGTTGAGGGGGAGGTTCGGGGACAGAGTTTACGGCGTTGCAGCCGACTTAACTGTCAAGGAAGACGTGGAGAGACTGGTTGACGAAGCAGCTAACTATATGGGAGGGATCGACACCCTGGTCTATATCACGGGCCCTCCCAAGCCAGGGACCTTCAAGGACTTGAGTGAGGAGGATTGGGAGGTTGGTGTGAGGTTACTCGTACTCAACGCTGTTTGGATGGTTCGTAAAGCACTCAACTACTTGAGGAATTCTAAGAACCCGTCAATAATCTTCTTTACGGGGACGGCTGTCAGGGAACCTGACCCCTACCTAACGCTCTCAAACGTTCTCAGGGTCGGCATACACGGTTTGATGAAGACTTTAGTGAGGGAGTTAGGTCCTGAAGGTATTAGAGTTAACGCTATCATGCCTGGCTACATAGAGACTGATCGTGTGAGGAGCGTGTTAGGGACTAGAGCTTCTAGGGAGGGTAAGCCGTACGACGTCGTTTACAGAGAGTTCGTTCAGCAAATACCTCTTAGGAGGATTGGGAAACCTGAGGAGGCTGGGTGGTTAGTTGCTTTCTTAGCGAGTAAGTATGCTTCATACATTCACGGAGCTTCAATACCTATAGACGGCGGCTTACTCAGGTCTCAATTCTAGCTAGTTTCAAGACTTAACTCCTTGTATAGCTTGAGTGTTTCTTCTAGCTCTTCCTCGCGTTTTTTCGGAATAATGGTTCCCGCGGTGACCATCCCGGAAACCCCCTCCCCCCCCTCCCCCGCGGGTGCCTCCTATGCCTCCCTAGTGACTCCCCCGAGATCTA
>CAZWSU010000006.1:0-2208 GCA_964636755.1 uncultured Desulfurococcaceae archaeon | reverse complement strand
ACGCTACTTACTTGCAGATAAACTAATCTTGAGTACCAGGGCCACCAAGACAGTGAGAGAGCTAAGATAGTGTTAAAAAAAGCCCCAAGCCTGTGAAAATACCTGACCCGATGTTGAGGGCTCTCGAAACGCTTGAAAGTGTGTTAGGCATTAAAGCAAACGCTGTCGTAGCTTCTGAGATGGGGGATGATAACACTCCTATCGCCTTAAGCATAGGGGCTAGGCTTAACCTGCCGGCAGTTGACGGGGACTTGCTTGGTAGGGCGGCTCCCGAGCTACATCAGTGTTCAGTCCACATATTCGGTGTCCCTATGTATCCTTCAGTCATAGTTTCTGAGACAGGAGATGTAGTAATCGTTAAAGAGTATGCTGACATAGACGATTACGAGTCTATAGCTCGGTACATGTCTGTATTAAGCGGTAAGTTTGTAGCGGTTGTTGACACCCCCCTAACGAAGAGGGTCGCTGAGAAGGTGGTTATTAAGAACACGTTAACCCTAGCTTACAGACTGGGTGGTCTTCAGAGACGTTGTTGAGAAATATGAGTGGCGGGACGAGAAAGGCTTCCTGAGAGGCGAGGTAATGATTAAGGGAATAGACGCTTTCGCGGGGCTCACCCTGAGATCGTGGATAATGAATGAACACATAATGGTTTGGCTAAACAATAAACCTCTGGTGATGCCGCCGGACCTCTTCACCTTGCTGAGGGATGACGGGGAACCACTAACCAACACCGACTTGAGGGAGGGGATGTTAGTTAACGGGGTGGCTGCTAAGGCTCCGGATGTTTGGAGGACGCCTGCAGGCCTCAAGTATTTCGGACCTAGACACTTCGGTTTCGACTTTGATTACGTGCCTGTAGAGGAACTCGTTAAGGAGTTGCTTGGTAGATGAGGGTATTAGTCGTTAACCCGGTAGGTCATGATAGGTGGGATTACTCAGACAAGAAGATTTACGAGAGTTACGCCTCGGAGGGGACCGAGGTAGACGTAGTGTCGCTTCCTAGAGGACCTGAGTCCGTTGAGACGGCTGAAGCGTACGCTGAGGTAGAGCCTCTAATTATTGAGTTGGTTAAGGGGATTCACGCAGGATATGACGCGGTGATAGTGAATTGCTTCTTAGACCCCGGAGTAGCTAAGCTAAGGAAGATTCTGAATAATAAGGTTGTGGTAGGTCCTTGTGAAGCCTCCTTATCGTTAGCTAGGAATCTAAGCGATAAGGTTGCCGTGGTTACGGTTGGGGGCGATGTTGAGACTCTAGGTCTTATTAAGGAGAGGATCAAGTCCCTAGGATTCGAGAACGTGGTCGTTGGCGTGAAGGGGATTTCTTTAAGGGTTATTGAGCTAGATAGGGATAGGGAGGTAACTCTGCGTCACCTAGTTAATGAAGCTGCTAAGGCTGTTTCCGAAGGAGCTGACGTCATTGTATTAGGTTGTACTGGGTTGGCCGGTATGGCTAGGGAGGTTAGCGATGCTGTGAGGGTGCCGGTCATAGACCCGGCCTGGTCTGCTTTAAAGATAGCTGAACTACTTGTCTTGGTTGGGGGAGTACGCAGTGGTTAACTTCATGGATTTCGAGCTCGCCGTAGCCGCGCAGAAGTTAGTTAAGGATGTGTTGAAAATTTCTAGTGACGAGGAGGTAGTCATAACAGCTGATACTAGTAGTGATTGGAGCGTTGTTGAAGCAACTGCTAGAGCTGTTGCCGTGGTTGGCGGGAAACCAGTCGTCTTCCTTCATCAAACACCGGTGGGTGTGGGTAAGGCAGCAGACCCTTACCTACCAACAAGATCTCTCAAAGCAGTGTTAAGTGTTGCCGATGTTTGGATAGAGTTTAATAGGAACTGGCTACTCTACTCAACGCCTTATTGGGAAGCGATGAGTGTCGGTAGGGTTAGGTATATATGTTTGGTAGGCATGAACGCTGACATGATGGTTAGGACTATAGGGAGGGTTAACGTGAGGCTCTTGTACGATTTCCAGAGAAAGCTAGCTGAGGTAACCCGTAAATCTAAGTACATGAGAGTCAAGACACCTGCCGGTACAGACTTAGAATTCGAGAACGATCCTTCAAGACCTGTATTAGTTGAAGGGGAGGTCACAGGTCCCGGGGAATACATGCTCTTCGGCCAGGTGGATTGGGCTCCAGTAGAGGAAAGCATTAACGGCGTGCTAGTATTTGATGGCTCGGTCTGGCCTCCCGAGGAACTC
>CAZWSU010000005.1:0-60574 GCA_964636755.1 uncultured Desulfurococcaceae archaeon | reverse complement strand
TCCGAAACCCTCACGCTATCAGTCCTATGGTAAGTTATCAACCCAAACTCGAAAAGCTCTTGTAAAACCTTCATTACCTGAGACGCCGAGATACCTAGAACGCTTGAGATTTCTGAGAGCGCTGTGTCTGTAGTGTAGGGTGGCGGCGGACTCACCAGTTCTTCAGACACCCCGCGACTCCTGACATTAATTCGAACCTCAATAACGTTATCTTGAGTAATCAAGTCTCTCAAGCTTTCAGGAACTTTAGCCATTATCTTCAAGTCCTTAAAGTGAAAAACGAGGTACTTAGACAAGGATCTACGGTGCTCCTCATAACTTTCTATGATCCACCCTAGAACAGGGCTCTGAACTCTCCCAGCACTTAATCTCTTATAAGACTCCCTATACTTACTGCAGAGAACTAAGTACTTACTGACCCTCCTAGACCTGGAACTACCGGGTTCTTGATATGCTGACGCGAGTCTGGAGCAGAAGTAATTCTTCCAGAAATCGCTTTGCAGCTTGCCGGAGAGCGAGAAACCTATCCACCTGTCCTCGATCCTCCTGAGGAGTTGCGCCTTAACGAGTCTGAAGTTGAGGTCGCGAGGACTGCTTAAAGCTTGAGTCACCGCCTTACGAGTTACTTCATGAAACTCTACCCTCCTTATGTTCTTATTGTAAGGAGCTAAGACTTGGTAGAGGTCATACGCTATCTTCTCGCCCTCAGTATCTGGGTCAGTAGCTATTAACACCTCATCAACTTCGTAAGCTACCTCCCTCAACGACTGAATAATGTCTGAGGAACTCAAAACTTCTTCTGAGCCGCAGAGGGGGCATGCGGTGCGGTCCTCTAGGGTCGCGAATTGATGACCACACCTCACACACCTCTTTATCGGGGCGAAAACAGGGATGAAGGGGATCTTGTTAATTCCTTCACGATATAGAACGCCGTACACGTAATTAGCTGGATCCACCCCCTCAACACCTTGATCTGTTATTAACTCGTAGACGTGGCCGCCACTAGCAGTTATCAATAACGTGTAATTACCTATGTTTACCTCATAAACCCTGAGCCTCCCATATTCCTTGACGCTAGGCTTCCCAAACATGCGGGCTATCGTCCTAGCCTTATTAGGCGACTCAACAACCATGAGAGCAGTCTTAAGCTCTATCCTCCTCCCAAGATCATGGATTAGCTCACCCCTACCGATAGCTAAGATCTCATCGCGCGTGCGGTTTATCTCGTTAATCACTTGATTCAAGTCAATCTCCAGCAGATTCTTAAACACGAAATCCTCGGTAAGTAACTTAAGTCTCCTCTCAAGAGCTCTCAAGAGTTTCTCGTTCCAGGTCACCACGACTGAGAGACCCTTACTAACCCCGCCTAAGTAGAGCCTGGAAGTCCTCCCGCTAGCTTGAATGTAGGTTGGGGCGTCAGGTATTAAAACGTAGAGCGCCTCCCCCTCCCTAACAACGACGACCTCAGGGTGCTTAACTAAGCCCTCCACGACGGCCTCGTCCTTCAGTAACTCGTGAACCTTGGCGTAAACCTCCATAAAGAGTTTCTCGCTCGCTGTTTGAGGACCTCTAACTCCCTCCAACACCTCATCAATTACTTTAAGAAAGTAAGCCCCAGATCTCCTCAAAACCCTCCTCAATTTAACGAAAGCGTTCTCCAGGAAACTCCTGTCGTCCGGGTTCACGATCACGTCTCTCAATAAAGGCATGAGCCTCAGCACGTCGGTAGCGCTTAGCTTCTTAAGCCTTAAATTAATTTTATGCCTAGGTACGTCAACGAATATGGCGTACCTTATCCTAGTAGGTAAGTCAATGCCCCTAACCAACACACCATAATATGTAGCTACCCCGACTAAGACGTCCACGGATCCTGAGTTAAAGTCTTCTAAAGTCTCTATTTTCTTGCTGTGCATAGCCTCAGCTACCACGCCTCGCGACCTAAGCCTAGAAGCCAACTCCTCAGCAAACCCTATACCTAAGTCGACGGGAACGTAAATTAAGCCCCCGCCACCCAGGCTCTCTCTCACCAACCTCGTAACTTCCTCGACAGCCTCCTCTAAGTCTCTAACCTTAAGATACGTATCCTCAATATTCCTTATTAGCTCCGGTCTAGCACCTATCTCAAACCCTATCAACTCCCTAAACAGTCTTACCTTAAGCCCTCTAGGATTCCCGGTAGCTGAAGCTATTATTAAGACCTTATTCGTGTTCTTACGTTTCTCCAGCCTAGACCTCAGCTTCCTGAGTTCCTCAAGCAACTCACTAGACTCACTCCTTACCCCAAGCTCTCTCTTAAGCTTAATTATCTTCAGCGCGTCCTCTATGTCCTCATCCGTAAAACCCATTAGCTCAAGCAGGTAGTTTATCGCTTTCGAACCCCTCAAGACAGCGTCCACGTCATCTACAAAGATGAAGGTGAAGTCGTGCTTACTTATCTTATCGTAATTCTTCACGAAATACCTAGATGTAGTTATTAGTATGTCGAACCCTCTAGGGTCTTCCAGCCTTCTCTCCCTCTCCTCCCTCTCCCTCTTCCTCAGCTTAGAGTGTATAGCTAAAATGCTTGCCGCACTACCCTTCCTGTTAAGGAATTCTATCAACTTCCTCTCTGCTTGCATGACTAACGTGGTCGTGGGAACTATGAAATAAGACTTCCTACCCTTAAAAGAGTAGTAGAGTGCGGCGACCAGCCCTAAGGTAGTCTTCCCAATCCCTGTAGGAGCGATCATAGCGAAAGAACTTTTCTTACTAATCCTCCTTATCCACAACTTCTGAATACTCCAAGGCTCGCTACCGACACAACTCCTGAAAAACTCACATAGCTTTTTCTCCTCCTCCAAAGCATTAGCAAACTCCTTAAGATTCTTCAAGTTACGTAATCTACGTAACTCCCCTACAACCTGGCTTAAGCCGAGAAAACCGCCCTCAACTGAAGGAAGACAATCACTGCAGGGGGCCCCTCTACTCAACCTCTCATCACTTATCAAGCCCCCGCAATTAGGGCACGTACCACCATACAAGACTAAATTAGCTTCAGCTAGCTCCTCATCGATAGCCATCTTAAACCCAAGAATATAATTCGTCGGGAACGCATTTATACCTAAAACACTAAAGCACGATAGCTCAACACCTCGCAGACCCTAATTAGGGACCGACGACTCCCTGTCCTGAAGGGAAAATCAAGGCTATCTTTAGTGTTACTTGTTAAAGAGTCGCTGGTGAGCTTGGGGGTTCAACTTAAAAAGCTTAAGGCTATCCTGGTGCTACGAGGATTTCATGATTTCGTGGGTCATTATCTTTATACCACCACCAATATTCACGCGTAGCGCGAATTTTGATAGACGGCGTTGTGTATTGATTGTCGCTTCTCACGGCTTTATAGAAGTCTACGTTGAGCGATACCGACCAAACCCCTCCTAAAGTGAAGCCTATGCTAACGCTGGAGAGAGGCATATCTGTCTCGTTAGTACCCCATAAGTCGAACCATATATCATATTCACCAATCGGTCCTGACCATTTGTAGTGAGGTGGTGTCGGTGGGATATAGGGGCAGCGTTCATACGGTAGTGAGGATTCCTGACCAGTTCTTGCAAAGCCAAATATCCCAGCTGGATAAAGCTGCCAAATTACTAAACAACAACATCCTGTGATGCATACATGCGACCACTCATACCTATATAGAGTCGCGAAGTATATTCTGTCCTTAAAATATCCCGATAAGCCCATTGTTTCACCAGTCACGAAGGTGGGAGTTATCTTCTTTCCAGCGGATTCCCATTGAACCTGACCCTCAGACACGCAGTTGGGGGTGGTGCAGACATGTAGGTCAGCAAATGCTTCTAGATATACGGCGGATCTTGCAGGGCTGCTGTGCATAACGAACGAGACGTTAAGCCCGCTTATCGAGTATATCATGGGGCCCTTAACCCACGTCTGGCACTCTCCTATCTTATGGTTTGGTTTACTATCAATTATTGAGATATTGCAGGAGAACGGGTTGTTCACGGAGTATTGTAGGGGGATCTCGCTTAAGCTGGGTCCTGATTCGCCGCTATCCTCCTCTACTCTTACTCGTTCTGTGTGTATTATGCTTCTCGGGAACACTTCCACGATCTTGACCCACTTAAAGATTGTTGCATTGTTCCTCACGCAGCCTACGAAGACAGTATATTCTTGAGGCTCGTAGTAACCAATAACTAACTCGTTTGTACGGGGGTCTTGCTCATATCGTGCTACGTAAGCAAAGAGAGTGTTCTTCACCTCGACGAGAGTTCCAGGAGGGTGTGAACCTACATAAAGAAACCCTGCTTCCGTCGGGTTATACATGGTCGGAAATCTCTTAACTATCACAGCACATCGATCCGCGTCCACCTGCGGTAACAATATCTCAAGCTTCACGAGCATCCTAGGTCTCCCCTCAAACCAAGAACTAAATAGTATAGAAATCTCGTCACTATTCGATAACGCGACGACAATGCTTGATGCTAGAAGAGTAATAACAATCAATGATACGAGAGAGCCCTTACTAAACATAGTAAGTATTCCTCCACATATATTATATTAATAGAAGTATTTGAACTTTACTACCCATTAATACACAAATATCGTAGAACCTAAACATTATTCAATATTTGATGATTAATAAATCAAAACTTAATTAATAATGTGTTGGTAGTGCGTGAGATACGTTAGGAACCCTATACTTAGGGTAGCTTTAGCTACGGTGCTAAAGGCTCCATGTCATGAATAGTGAGAGTCCCGCACTTTTGGGAGCTGTTTCGGTTTTTCATATTTGCTTGTTTATACTTGCGTATTTTGTTGTGTAAGTTCTTGTAGTGTTATGTGGTGTTTGTGTTGAGATTTAAGGATTGGAAACATATCTCTATCGGTGACCCCGGGTTTCCGAGACCCGGGGGACGGTGAGGGGGTCCGGGGAGACCGTTGATAAGTAGATGGTGAGGAGCCACGAAACCAACACACATAAAAACAATGAACCACCACCTACCGAGAAACGGTTTCCCACACTCAACCCAATAATTAAAACCCAAAGTAAGTAACGAGCAAGGGACTTCACGTCAGTGAAGAGAAGAGTCATCATGCCCTCAGGAGAGCGTCGTGACATCATCTACTTAAACCTTATTAGCTAGCTATTAAATCTTTAGTAGTGATGAGAAGAAACGATATGAGAGATGATTACAGCTGTCTCAGCTGACCATAACTTAAGAATACGCAGGCTGTCTACAGTAAGTTCACAAGTTTCTATGGAGCTACTCAAGAATATTAAAAAACTGTTCAATAGAAACTTAGGTGAAGGCTTGAGTTATAGTAAGTCTGCTTTAGCCGGGATTCTTGCAGGCCTGTTATGTGGTATAGTGGTAGGGTTACTGTACGTTACGGTATTCTCGCAATTCATCAGTGAATTAATTGATGAGATCTCCGAGCTT
Organism: uncultured Desulfurococcaceae archaeon; assembly: GCA_964636755.1. GTDB lineage: Archaea > Thermoproteota > Thermoprotei_A > Sulfolobales > NBVN01 > Zestomicrobium. Next base: position 55,130 of record CAZWSU010000005.1, on the reverse strand, counting down.
ATGTCATCAACGTATGACGTACCCTACGAATTAATACATAATCAACTCTCCCAGATCATTTCAGTGGTGAACCTGATCGCTCCTGTCGCGTACGCTATTCAGTACGCACTACTAGGAGCTCTCTTCGGTCTCCTCCAACACTACCTAATGCTGAAGCTCAAGATAAGCATATCGAAGTCGATAATTCTAACAGGCGTGATCTATGTCCTCTTACTAGGAATCATTCCTTTACTAGCTGTGAGTGCTTTAGGGGATCCCATACTTACGTTAATCTTGAGGGAATTCGGTTCTTTAATATACGTCTACTCCGCACTACTTGGAGTGATCTTCACGTCATTTCTGTACCTCATACATTTGGTTAGAGGTCCTTGGAGAGGAATTCTCGAAGCTAAACCCAGGGAAGTCTAGTTGGTTTAGGATAAGCAGCTACTCAAGTAGATTTGAGGAGTTTCGTAATTGTTTCCTCGTATGGTTGAGTTATCAAGCCTTTCTCCGTTACTATACCTCTTACTAAGTGTGGCGGTGTTACGTCGAAAGCAGGGTTGATAACGTCTACGTCAGGGATCGTTATGAGGAGTTTTCCGAGAATCTTACGTACCTCGTCAGGGTTGCGTTCCTCTATCACTACGTCTTCCAACCTGCTTACAGGGTCTATGGTCGAGGTCGGGGCTACCGCGTAGAAAGGTATGTTATGATGATGCGCTAACACGGCTATCGTGTAAGTACCTATCTTATTTATTACGTGCCCGGTCCTGAGTATCCTGTCAGCACCCACGAAAACCTTGCTCACCAACCCTCTACTCATCACGTAACCGATCATGTTATCGCTAATCAGCGTTACTGGAATCCCCTCCTTCTTAAGTTCCCATACTGTGAGGCGTGCTCCTTGAAGCATAGGCCTGGTCTCCGTAGCTATCACCCTGATTTTCTTGCCGGAATACCACGCATGCCTTATGACGCCTAACGCAGTCCCGTAACCTGCTGTGGCGAGAGCCCCGGCATTACAGTGAGTTAGTACGGTATCCCCGTCATTAATTAACTCACTACCTACCTCACCCAAAGCCTTATTAGTTCTCACGTCCTCGTCGTATATCATCAGAGCCTCCCTAACCACGACCTCCCTCAACTCATCAACGCTGGCGTAATCCCCTCGAATAACCTTCTCCATCCTACTCAAAGCCCAGAATAGATTCACGGCGGTGGGCCTAGTCCTAGAGAATCTGTTAATGACCCTCAGCAGAACAGACTTAAACTCAAGCACGTCAACCCCCTCATACTTAGTCGCTGCGAGAGCAACCCCGAAAGCCGCTGCCACACCTATAGCTGGAGCCCCCCTAATCTCCATGGTCTCTATCGCCTTAGCCAACCTCTCGTAATCCTCGGTCTCAACATACTCTTCTTCCCAAGGCAACTTCAGGGTGTTTAACCACCTGACCCTGCCGCCCAACCACTCAATAGGTTTGATGTTAAACATTGGTTAAGCACCTAATACTAGAGTTCAGTGAGCTTTATAAAAAATAAGTGATAAAACATTACTTCTTTAAGTCACTACAGGAAATTATGGTGGTGTTGGGTGTTGGGGGAGATCCTGCGTATAGTGGGCGTTAAGGATGGCAAACTCTTAGTGAGGGGACCCCCGGAAATCTTCGCGGAATCTAGAGTCGGAGTTAAAACGACTGAGTTCTCCACATACTTGCTAGACTTAGTAGAGTTAGCTTACCTCACGTACTTTAAGGAATGTGAGGTCGTCGACGTGGACGGTCAAAACCTCAAGTTAGGTGATCTATTCTCCAAGTATTCTAGGAGCAGGTATGACTGGATCAAGTTTACGACCTTCCTCGACTTAAGGAATAGGGGTAGGGTAGCGCAGCCCGGCTACAGCGAGAACATGCTGATTTTCGAGATGAAGGGTCAGAGATACGCTGTCTACGTAGTAGAGGAGAACTCCCCGCTCAACACGAAGGAACTACTCAGCTGGATTGATAGTGCGTTACTTAAGAATCTCGAGCCAGTTCTAGCTCTCGTTGACGCTAACGGTGACGTAACTTATTACACTGTGAGGAAGTACAGGTTAGAGGACTTGGTGTAAGTCATGAAGATCCGGCTAGATCCTCTGAGAGGTATGAGAGACTTAATACCTCCAGACTCTGAAGAACTATACTACCTCAAGAAAACGTTTAGTGAGGTAGCTACTAGGTACGGCTACGAGTTAATAATACTCCCGACACTGGAACTCTTCGACTTATTCGCCGTTAAGTCCGGGCCCGAGATAAAAAGGAGCATGTACGTCTTCAACGATAAGGGAGGGCGTCAAGTATGCTTAAGACCTGAATTCACTGCAGGGGTTGCTAGAGCTTACTTAAGGCTAATGCGTAATAGGTCTAAACCCATAAAGCTATACTATATCGGGCAAGCCTTCAGGTACGAAGAACCCCAAGCAGGTAGGTATAGGGAGTTCTTTCAAGCAGGTGTTGAATATTTAGGTGACCCGACCATAAACGCTGACATAGAGCTCCTACTACTCATAAGAGACTATTACAGGCTGGTAGGGTTAAGTAACTACAGGGTTAAGATAGGTAATATAGGGCTTTACAGACACTTATTCAATTCCTGGAAAATACCTGAAGAAACTCAGGACTTAATAATACACTACCTCGACAAGAAAGAAGTTGAGAAAGCCATGAGCATAGTGAGGGAGTACGAGCCTTCAGGACAGGCAATTATCGAGGAATTAATGAGCATATCCTCCTCAGAATCAGAGGAAATCAGGAGTCAGGTAGGTAGGTTGAGGCTAGACAGCGAGTCGTTAGAAGAACTTGAGAAAACAATAAAGATCCTCGAGCTTTCTAGGAAGCTAGGTATTAACGAGTCTTACGTAGATCTAGGCTTCGCTAGAGGGTTAGCATACTACACGGGCTTCATATTCGAGGTAACAGTCCCCGACACGGCCTTCAGCATAGGGGGCGGAGGGCGTTACGACAAACTAATCTCCTTATACGGCGGTGAGGACCTCCCAGCAACAGGCTTCGCTCTAGGGCTTGACAGAATGCACTTAGTACTCAAGAATAGGGGTTGGGAACTCCCCGAAAGGAGTGCTAAGATCGCGTTGATCGCGTTAAGCGATTATGTCGTCGAGATAGATAAGGTCGCCACAAGCTTCAGGAACGCTGGTTGCGTAGTGGACGTTAGGGTAGTCACTAAGAAGAAGGTTGGTGAGGTATTGAGTGACATGGTTGAGAGAGGCTATGACTACGCGATATTTCTGGGTGAGAAGGAAATTAAGGAGGGCACACTAACGATTAAAAACTTGAGGGAGAAGACGCAGAGAACCCTCAAGATGAGCGAGTTGGAGGGGGTAGTGTATGAGTTCTTACGAGAAGGTAAGTGACGTAAGGTTATGGAGGGGTATGAGGGTAAGTGACTTAATCAAGGTATACAGGGAGATACACGGGTTCACCGCTTCAAGCCTGTATGAAGCTACGGAGATACTTAAGGAAGGCGTTAAGGAAGCTGACTTAAGATTCCTCTCTTTCACAGGCAACTTAGTTGCTACGGGACTTAGAGGATTGCTAGCTCAGTTAATAGATGAAGGCTTCTTTAACGTCGTCATAACCACGTGCGGGACTTTAGACCACGACATAGCTAAAGCTTTGGGTGGTAATTACCTGAAGGGATATTTTGAAGCTGACGACCTAGAGTTGGAGAGGGTGGGTATACACAGGTTAGGGAACGTGTTTATACCTAAGGACTCTTACGGACCCCTCATAGAGTCTTTCGTTCGGGAGCTAGTGTATAAGGCTTCCTCAATTAAAGATGAGTGGGGAGTTAGAGAACTCCTCACGCTTGCTGGGGAGGCCTTATCCAGTGACCCTAACTCAATCATAGGGGTAGCTAAGAAGCATGGGGTACCTATTTACGTTCCAGGAGTTGTTGACGGAGCGTTTGGAACACAGCTATTCATCTATTCTCAATTCACTGGTTTTAAGCTGAACTTACTGAAAGACATGAAAGAGTTATCGGACCTAGTCTTTCAATCTAAGAAAAGCCTAGCTTTAATACTTGGTGGAGGGATAAGCAAGCACCACACGATATGGTGGAATCAGTTCAAGAACGGCCTAGATTACGCGGTTTACGTGACAACTGCAGTGGAATGGGATGGCAGCCTCAGCGGGGCTAGAAGCAGGGAGGCAATAAGTTGGGGGAAAATAAAGCCGAGTGCTAAACACGTAACGGTTTACGGGGAGGTATCGGTACTGTTACCGATACTAGCTACCAGCCTCCTAGAAACAAGCGCTGGTAACACTTGAACTTGATGAAAGAGCTTCATATGACACGATTTTAGACATATTCCTTTTAAGTTATTCTTATTATGAGTTTTTAGGTGGGAAGATGAGCGAAGTAGAGAGTATAGAGAAGTTTAGAGCTTTATCACCGTCAGAATTCTTTTACAGGAATAGAGAGATAGCTGGATTTAGCAACCCCGCCAGAGCTCTTTACCAAACCGTTAGGGAGTTAGTTGAGAACGCGCTGGATGCTACGGACACGCATCACATACTACCTGATGTTAAGGTAGTGATTAAGTCTGAAAGCGGTGACGGCTCAAGAACCCTAACTAATAACGAAGGAAGCACCGAAGAGTATGAGGGTGTTCTCTACAGTATTCAGGTAGAGGATAACGGTATCGGGTTACCTCCTCAACACGTTCCTAGAGCTTTCGGTCAGTTACTATATAGTTCTAAGTACGTTCTCAGGCAGTCACGCGGGATGTTTGGTTTAGGAGCTAAGATGGCGATACTTTACGGGCAGATAACAACTGGAAGACCTGCGGAGGTGATTACATCACAGATACTATCAAAGAAGATCTACTACTTCAAGGTCAGCATAGATATAGCGAATAACACGCCGGTAATACATGAGTTCTCGATAATGGATAAAAACAATGAATGGCATGGGACCGTGGTTAAGATCCACCTAATAGGTGATTGGCAGAGATCTAAGCAGAAAATATATGATTACCTTAAAAGAACAGCCATAATCGCTCCTTACGCGAACATATACTTCGAGGATCCTGAAGGGAATATCGTGATGTTCAGGAGATCTACTGAGGAGATGCCTGTACCTCCGCGTGAGGTTAAGCCTCATCCGTACGGAGTAGACATCGAGTTGCTTAAGAGAATGCTCGCGGACACGAAAGCCAAGACCCTTACCGAGTTCCTCGTAAAGGAGTTTCAAAACGTGGGTGAGTTGACAGCTCTGAAAATATTGGAGGGTGCTGGACTTAAGCCCGACCTCAAACCCTCTGAACTAACGCTGAACGACATAACGGAGTTAATGAAAAGTATTAAAACATCTAAGATTAAAGCTCCTTCAGGTAAGCACCTGTCTTTCTTAGGGGAGAAGCTCATCGTGCTGGGATTAAGGGAGACCTTAAAGCCTGAGTTCGCGGCCGCAGTAACGAGGAGAGCCAACGTTTACGAGGGTCACGCTTTCATTGTTGAGGCCGGGATAGCTTACGGCAATAAAGTGCCTCCAGCTGATAAGCCCTTGCTGCTCAGGTATGCTAATAAGATACCGCTCCTTTACGACGAGTCAGCTGATGTGATGCGTAAGGTGGTGGACAGCATTGAGTGGAATAGGTATGGAGTCACATCACCAGCCCCGCTAGCGGTATTAATCCATGTATGCAGTACTAAAGTCCCTTACAAAGGGGTCGGTAAGGAAGCCGTGGCTGACGTGCCTGAAGTAGAGAAGGAGATAGAGTTAGCTGTGAGGGAGGTAGCTAGGAAGCTGAAGTCCTACCTATCTCGGAAAGCTAAGGAGTACGAGGAAGCCGAGAAAGCAGTAACTATAGCTAAATACATACCTGATATAGCCCGCTCACTAAACACGCTCACGGACGGTAAATTCAAGCATGAGGAATTGGAGAAGGAACTACTACAGTTGCTGAATAAGAAGCTGACGATGCTTAAGATCAAATCCCTCAAGGAGATAGTGATTGAGGTGAGCTAATCATGGGTCACGACACCTACCTCACATCTAAGGACTTAAGCGCTAGGAACAAAGCTATCGAAGCACTCAGGAGTAAATTTAACGAGATTATTGAGGACTTACTGAACGGTAGGAACCCTACCTTAGTTATAAGGAAGAGGACCTTAACTAATACAATATACGACGAAGCCAACGGACTCCTAAAGTTGGGGGAAGGGGTTCTTAAGAGAAGTTTTCTCAACGTCAATGAATCGAAGAAGTTTATGCAGACGCTATTAATCGCGAGCATAATTTACGAGTCTTTAAAGAATAACGAATACCCCACCATAAGAGACCTATACTACAGAGGCAAACACACGATCAAGTACCGCGACTTAGTTACGCGGAAGGTGAAGGAGGAAAACACGTGGGACGAACAGAAGGAGTCAGACTCAGTAATACGCGATCTAGAAGTATTTATTGACATGCTCAGGGAGGACATGCTCATACTAAGTAAGGAGAAAGGTAAGGTAGTAGGTAATATGAGGATCCGCTCAGGAGACGACGTGATAGATTTAAGTAAGATGGGTCATGGCGCATACTCAATAGAACCTACCCCGGACTTAATAGAATTCCTTGATTACGACGTCGAGTACGTGTTAGTTATCGAGAAAGACGCTGTTTTCCAGCAATTACACAGGATAGGGTATTGGAGAACTAATAAAGCTCTGTTAGTCACTAGCGCCGGACAGCCTGACAGAGCGACCAGGAGGTTTGTGAGGAGATTAAACGAGGAATTAAACCTCCCAGTATACATACTGACTGACAGCGACCCATACGGATTCTACATATACAGTGTCTTCAGGGTTGGGTCGATAACCTTATCATATGAGAGCGAACGCTTAGCTACGCCTAAAGCAAGATTCTTGGGAGTGATGATGTCCGATGTCTACGGATCATCCAAACTAGGTAAGAAACCATATCTCTCGGAGAGTGAGAGGAAAAACTACATAATAAAAGCTAAGGAAATGGATATTAAGAGAGCTAAGGAACTCATGAATTACAAGTGGTTCCAGACCCCGCGCTGGAAGGTTGAGATAGACATATTCCTAGAGAAGCTCTCGAAACTTGAGATTGAGGCACTAACTAGCAAAGGACTGAAGTTCTTGGCTGACACATACATACCGCATAAAATCGAGGTCGGTGACTGGCTTGCATAGCCTACAAAAAGAGAAAATCCTAGAAATCCTCAAAACATTAAATTCTAGGATAGACCAAACAATGCTTAAATACGATAAGGGAATTAAAGACTACATAGAATTCGCTGAGAGATCAGATAGATATTCTTTCAGATCGATAGTGGTTCCTTCAGCCTTAGTTAAGGAAATAGCATCCATAGTGAAAACCCCTGTAGCCGGCGTCGTGGGTTTCCCCCACGGCTATCACCCAATAAATGCGAAAATTAAGGAGATGGAGTACGTGGCTAATAATGGTGGGAAAGAGGTAGATGTAGTGATTAACTTAACTCAGATCAAGTCAGGCAACTACGCAGTAATTAGCGAGGAGGTAAGGGAGTTAGTCGGGAGTGCTAGGGAGGTTGGGTTAGGCATCAAGATAATAGTGGAAACAAGCATTCTATCTGATGACGAGTTAGTGAGAGTATGTGAGATACTCTTAGAACATAAACCGGATTTCATAAAAACCAACACAGGATTCGGTCCTAGAGGGGTGAGCGTGAGGGATGTCTTCCTAATAAGGAGGGTCGTCGGCGATAAACTCAAGATTAAGGCTTCCGGAGGGGTAAGGAACGCTGTTGAAGCACTCAACCTAGTAGTTTTCGGCGCTGACGTGATAGGGACTAGCTCTGGGATAGAGATAATTAGGGATAGGGACGAAATCCTAGCTTTCTTATAACGTGTTCACACTCAAGAACTTGAGTTAGACATATGTGCTAGCAACGTAGCGTGTTAAATCAGTTAAAGTGGTTATTCCCAGCAATGTCTTCTCAGGTCCTACGACCAAGACCGCCCTTACCCTCTTCTCAAGCATTAAAGCTACCGCAGTTCCGAGAGCGTCCTCCGGGGAAAGCGCTGGCACGACTGGTCTCATACAATCTCTCACAGTTATGTTTTTTAGAGAGCTTTTAGAGCCTGAGTCACTCACGAACTCCATTAAGTCTACTAAGGTGTCAAGTATTTCATCTAACGTCACAATACCTACTAACAACCCCTCACTGTTTAAGACAGGTAGTGACGAGAATCCCTCCTCAATCATCAACTTCCTAGCAGTGAGTATTGAGTCCGTGTCATTTATGGTTACCACATCACGCGTCATGATTTGAGAGAGCGGTGTCGGAGACTTAATTAACGCTTTAGCTATGTCCCACTTAGTTAGCAACGCCACGATCTTGTCCTCGTCCTTTACCGGCAGACTACTCACGTTCTTATCGATCATCATTCTAGCCGCTTTAGAGAGCGGCATCTCCCTCTTTACAGTTATTAGGGGGTAACTCATTACTGATGAAGCATGAAGTACTGACACAGGATACCTTCTAGCCCGGCTCACAGCAACTTTAGTCACTATGTCCTTCTTAGTTACGATACCTTCAGGAACGTCATCACGGTACACGAGTGCTCTGTCGGTGTTTTTCTTACGCATCTCCTTAACTAAATTCACTAGGGATTCGTTCTTACTCACTTTAAGGAAATCCTTGGAAGCGACCTCGCCAGTCAAGATTAGGGAGTCCATACTCACACCTGCCTTAAAGCGTTTAGTATGTCCTGCTTACTTAGCAAACCCACTAGGTTGCCCTCATCATCAACGACAGGCAACGTGCCTATCCTGTTCTTAGTCATCACGTCAGCAGCTGCTGCAAGGTCTTCAGTGGGTTTGACCGTTATTGGGTCAGGAGTCATCACGTCGCTAGCTATGGGGAGTGAGTACACACGTACCACGCTCTCAAACCCTCGTCCACTAATACCTCGCTTCTTAACGAACTTAACCCTACTAACGTTTAGTAATCCCTCAATATTCAAGAACATGATATCGGATTTAGTTATCACGCCAACAGGTTTTCCCTTCTCTACAACAACCACCTTACCCACACCGCTCGTACTCATTAAGTCGATGACGTAAAATACAGAATGGGATAGTGAGACCGTAGGAGGATTTCTATTCATGAAGTCCTCCACCTTATATATGCCGTGATACTTCTCAGCATAAGCTCTCACGAGATCCGCCTTAGTCACTATACCTATCAACTTCTGATCTTTGTCGAGGACTAGGAGAGAACCTATGTTCCTCTTCACCATAATTTGCGCTACTGCCTTAATAGTTCTGTTGTCGCTCACCGCTAGCACAGGCGTCGTAGCGATCTCGTAAGCAAATAACATTTCAAGAGGTTTTATGTATTTCTTGCGATTGTAGAGGATCCGGACGAAGTCACTCTTACTTATTATCCCGTATATGGTCTCCCCATCCTCCTCCGTTATGACTACCTTCCCTATCTTATGCCTAATCATTAAGTTCCTAATGTGAGCTAAGTTATCGTTTTTCTTAGCTGTTATAACTGGAGAGCTCATATATGACGTCACTCTGGGAGGCATTTTAACTCACCACCAACCCATAAATAACGTCTCTCTCAGTTATTATACCTACAACAACCCCGCCCTCAACTACCAGAAGCGATGAGGTGGCCGTCCTCAATATCATGGAAGCAACTTCACCTAAATCCGCGTACGGACTCACTACATCGACGTTCGTGTTCATGACGTCAGAAACTCTTAAAGACTTGAATTCCCTCAATAAGCCGTATTTAAGCATTTCGTAAATCTTGTGAGTACCTATTAAGTCCACAACGTCTTTCCAGGTCAGCATACCCTTAATCTGGTTCTCATCTATTACCGGTAATCTCCTAACACCCAACGATACCATCATCCACATAGCTTCCTCTAAAGACGTGCTAGAGTTGACGGAGAGAACCTCCCTCGTCATGACCTTATGAACAGGCATCCCCACATACTTAACGGAGAGATACTTCATTATCTCAAGCTCTGTTAAAACCCCTGCGTAGGAATCATCTTCCTTAGTCACGGGTACAGCGCCTAGCCCGTGGTTAATCATTAATTCAAGCACCTTATATAGTGGTGTGTCAATACTGACGTAGATCGGGTTATCATTCATTATTTTACCAATACTTAAGTTAAGGACTTCATATATTGTCTCAAAACCTGAAGCGCCTACTAAGCCATGCTTAGATCCTCCACCAAGATAATCTACTATGTCCATGGCGGTGACAACACCGATTATATTCCCCTTCCCAGAAGTCACAGCTGTTAAACGTGTGTTATAGGAACTCATGATTTCACACGTTCTAAGTACGGTGGTTAAGGTGTTTATCGATGGCACGTCCTTCCTCACTAAAGGACTTAACTCAGGTTCCTTAGAGTATAGCCTGTCTTTGAAGTTTGGCTTGCCGTCACTCCTCAACCACCTGTTTTTCTCACGTAACCTGCGAGGAGTGTATACCTTAACCAGGCCTACCACCTCCTAAATAAGACTTGCATAAATCACTTCTGTCCACTATCCCTACGAGGACGTTGGAATCATCAACTATAGGTATCCTGCCGAAGTCGTTCTTTACCATCAAGTTAAGAGCGTCGAAGACTTTATTGTAGGGTTTCAAGGTTATCGCAGGGGTTGTCATCGCTTCCTTCACTCGAGGACCTGTCCTAGGTCCTGACTCAGACTCTAGCTCTATCCTAGTATACCCCTTCTTCAGTAGGTCATGCTGAGTTATTATGCCAACAACCACCAGGTCTTTCTCCCTAACTACTGGAAAGCCAGCATACCTAAAAGTTACCATTTTCTTCCACACCCTGCTAACGAAGTCTTCGGGGGTGACGTACTCCACCTTAGTAGTCATTATCTCAGAGAGACGTTTTTCGTGGGCTTCAACATTTTTCTGAAGCATTGTGCGCAGAAAGGAATCAAGCGATAATATCCCTAAATACCTCCCGGTAACCTCGTTGACTATAGGTACATACCACTCATCAAATTCTAGCATGATCTTGAAGGCCCTGCGCGCGTCCTCCTCAGCTCTAAAAACTACGGGCGGGTTCTCCATGACTTGCGAGACCGTTATGTCGGACTTGGTGGAGGAAATACTTAAAACATGCTCCCTACGCAGGATACCTTCCAGGAAATCACCTTCCTTAACTACCGGAAGTAACCTAAGGCTTAAGTCACGCATGATCGCTCTAGCTCGCGTGAGCGGGGTCTCAGAAGATATTTTAGGGTAATTAGTTTGAGCGAACAATTTGACCTTCAAACTCACACCAAGTAAATATACACGTAGTAGGATAATATATTTTTCAGCGCTCACAACCTATCAGGAGGTGCTTGCCCAGACCTCACTCAACCACTCTCTTCTCGGTTATGTTGGAAGGACCTGGTACGTACCTAATCACGTCATCTAATTTAAGATCCTTCACCACGTACCTAGTTTTCCGGAGTAATTCCATGAATTCCTTTGCCACAATCTCAGGCTTAACGTCACCCGGCTCTAAAGTGATTAAGGCACAGCATCTACTCTTTAAGAGTTCTGGAGGTCCGACAACTAACTCGTAGTACTTGTTGTCACGGACTTGAATACCTATTGAGATCCTTAATTCGACGCCTCTGATGTAATTCTTCTTACCATATACCATGAAAGAACCTCTAGGCAGGTACTGGCCGGCCGGCGCGGCAGTACCTACCTGCGACCCACTAACCCAGAAAACATCTAAAGCTCGCAACTTTTCTTTCCAGGCCTTGCTGTAAGAAGCCGCTAAGACAGCCACCTCATATAAATCCTCCTCCGGTACTTCACGACCCTCAGTAAACACTAAGAATACCGGGGCCCCCTGTATGTCCGCATGCATGAATATGTCCCTGTCTTTCATGAGCTTTCGGACGATCTTCTCGTTCTGCGCCGCATCCTTACCACCCACGGCTAGAAAACCATTTCTCGTAATCACCCAGTGATACGCGTGATACCACTGGAAAAACCTTACCACCGGAGTCTTCCGTGTTTTTTCTTCAATTATAGAATCCAGGGCACGCAACCTCTCCTCAAGACTCTTAAGAACTTCCTCACCCTTCTTAATTTTCTCTTCCAGATTTTTCAGTTTCTTCACTAAATCAAAATACTGTGTCTTAAAATCCTTAAGTATGCTGAAATTAAGTGTCTTCCCTCCAAGAACCACCTCGTAAGAACCGGTATCTTTATCGTAGCTTGAAACATTACATGAAGTGACTGATTCCCAGCCAGAACTCCTAACCTTAATAGACACACACTCCCAGATATTCTCAAGTAGATCATAGTTTTCCTGAATTAACTTAACTAGCCTAACCAACTCTTCCCGGGTCTTAAGCATTTCCTCGTAGTTCTCCCTAGCCTTACTTAGCGTGAGGCTAACCCTACCTCTCTCCTCAACCTCCTCGATAACCTCGGTAGACCTACCCTCGAAGAATTGGAAGAACTCGTCTACAGCCTCGTTAAAAGACTTGAAAGAAATTACCCTGCAACCATCCTCAAGCTTCCTGGGCTGGAACGGGTGGAAAGAAACGTAACTACCGCTACACGCGACGATCACAGGCTCCGGCTTCCTTACAACATTCTCGATGAAGGACTTAATAAGGTTATGAACCCTTACCAAGTCTCCATCACCTACTGTGGATGGAGAAGCCTTCCTCAACGACTCCTCAAGCACTTCGTTAACGACTTCAGGAGGTACGCCGAATACCTTAACCAGCGCCTTACCTATCTCCCTCTCCCCACGCAGTAAATCGATGAACTCTCTATCACTAACTACCCTAATGTCGGGGAGGACTGGAGGGAAAACATAGGGTAACCCTGGCCTTATCGTTCTATCCCTAGCGTTGAGATCCTTAGTGCTTACCAGGACCTTCCCACTTGAGTCGACAACGGCTATTATGCCGCGCGGCAGTAACTCAACCACGAGCCTTAAATCCTCACGCCCTCTAATCTCGAAAACCACGATCCTCTCAAACATGTGCTGAGTAATTCTGGAAATAATCCCTTCTCTTAAGTAACGTCTAAAGAGCGGGACTCTTCCGCCAGACTCCCCTCTTCCAGGATGAGTTGTTAGGGAAACCCTGACACCTCCCTCGACAACTAGGTAAGCGTGCTTACCCTCCTTAAGAATTAGCTTAAGAAGTAGGGAGCTCTCGTTTAGTCGAAAGACGTTATCTATTCTTGAATCAGTGATTAATTCATTTAACTCGTTGATTATTACAGCTACGTCAAGAGAGCTTAAAGACTTCTTAACCTTCCCGTGACTCGAGGCCATCAAAAGACACCTTACTTACCAATGTAGGAACGGATTTAACGACACATAGCACCTCCCTCTCACTCAAGTAGGTAGTAGCCTCACACACCTCAAGACCGCCTCTCGGAATCTTAGATAAATCAGAGCACAAGATCGTATAGAAAAGTAGGCCACCCTCCTTAACTAGGTTTTCGATAATTTGAACCACCCCCTCAACAAAACTTCCACAAGTTAACGCAGTAATAGAGAAGACAGCGTCTGCTACCCTCTCCCTAAAGGGGGGTCTGAAAATATCTCCTGCCACGACATCCCCTAGTAACTCCGCATCGCTTATCCGCCCCCTACTCAGGAAACACATTGACGGACTTAAGTCTAGACCCACGTAATAAGGGGAACCCTTACTCGAGAACCCATCAAGCAAGAAACCGGCTAGACTACCCGTACCACAACCCAAGTCTAGAATCACTGGATTCCCGCTTCTCACGTAGCTTACCGATGAAGCCTCCTTAACTACCCAGAGGAACTTACGTCTTTGCTCCTCACCGTAGAGCTCGTCATACCCGCTACTAAGTTCCTCATACCAGCTCAACACGTCAAAGTCTTCAGAGTTAGTTTTTAAGCGCTCATCACACACTAGTTAATTCCCTCTGCTGAGGCTAGGGACGGTGGCTACTCCCCGTTAATACGTATAGCAGGACTCACGTGGTCTTCAGATAATACCTCCATAAGTCTCTGTACTTAGATATCTTTAAGTCGTTTCTTAACAGACTAAGTTGCTGGCTACTTAACTTGAGCGAGACTAGGTAGGTTTTCTCCCCTTCCTGAGACATAGTAGCTCTTATCCCCTCCCTAACACTAACTAAACCCATCTCACTAAGTTTGTCAATAGCTCTCCTCACATCGTCTTCTGAGGCAGGCACACCCCCTAACGCCTCAACGAATACCCTGTACTCACTTATTAACTCACTCAACCACAGTGACCCCATACACACATAGAGAACCCTGAGAACATCCGCCATCACGTTCTCAAGGCCTTCCGTGCTCTTAAGTAAATCTTCCACCAACTACCTCCCCCTACACAAAAATCGAATTAGCATTATATAACTGTAGTGGATTGATAACGCACCCACACGCTCCTAAAGAAAGTTACGGAAAGCTCAACGTTAGGAAGCTTTACTGACTAGGTATAGAGACCTAAACTTATCTATTATTCTCACTTCCCCTCTCGCGCTCAGCTCTCTTATAAGTCTTCTGGCAAGCGACATCCTAACACCTAAAGTTGTGGCCAGCTGGTAAGTAGTTACGATGTCAGAAGACTTTATCGTAGATAATGCCTTGCTCAAAAGAGACTCATCAATTTCGGTAAGTCCGGTAGACGAAAGCTTCTCTTTTTTCTCCGGTTTCTTAACTTCCTTGACTTCCTCCTTCTTCTGAGCTTTCTCAGCCGCTGTTATAGTCTTCTTCTTTTTACCGCCACCCATACTACCTCCCCCAACACCCTCTAATATGAGGATACGAGCTAAAAAATAAAAATGCTGGAGCCGACCACGAGTAACGTGTGACACCCTCTGACCGTCACTTCCCTGATCAGTGATGTTTAATATATGGTATGCTGAATTAGTGTAGGGGGTGCTGCTTGGATAAGAATGCTGTGTGGTCCGAGCTAGTTTTAGAAATTTCTAATTGTAGGAGGTGTAGGCTATCTGAAAGCAGGACTAGGGCCGTCCCCGGAGAAGGTTCTCTGGACGCTAAGGTAATGTTTATCGGTGAGGCTCCTGGGAGGAGTGAGGATGAGGTCGGAAGACCTTTCGTTGGAGCCGCGGGAAAACTGCTGAACGAGCTCTTAAGTAGTAGCGATATGAGGAGGGAGGAGGTTTTCATAACTAATGTGGTGAAGTGCAGACCCCCGGAGAATAGGGATCCACTAGAGGATGAGATACTCAGTTGCTCCCACTTCACGAACTCGATAATTCAGTTAATTCGGCCAAGCATCATAGTTACTCTAGGCAATCACGCGGGTAGGTACGTTATCGAGTTCTTGGGAGGGTCTCGCTGGTATGGGGTCTCAAGGATGAGGGGTAACGTATATAAGGTCACTTTATTCGGGAAGGAAACATTAGTCATACCCACGTACCACCCGGCGGCAGCTCTCTACAACCCCGCGCCTAGGAAAGCGCTTGAGGAAGATTTTAAGCTAGTAACCTCAAAATATAGGGAGTTAATCCAGAATGAGGCTAAGGCTAAAGAACGTAGGAGAACCCTCCTAGACTTCATAAGGTGAGTTTTGTGAGTGAGACATCCAAACTAGATAATGAGGAACTGAAAAACTATGTGAAGAAGAAGATAGAGGAATTGAGGAATGAGCTGCAGTATCTTGAAGAACTACTGAAAATCCTTGAAGGTGAGAGAAGCGTTGACACCTCAATACTTCAGGCCACGAGAGTTGACGTGATAACTGTGGGGGATAGCGTGATAGCTAACGTCATAGTCTCTAACGAGGGTCTTAGAGTAATACTTACCGAAGCACTACCGGCGAACCACCCACTCATCACCTCATTTCTCGCAAGGATCCTGGAAGAACAGAAGGAGAGAGGGTTTGTAGAAACATATAGAATAAACGAGAAGAGGGGCTATATATACGATATAGAAATCAAAGGAAAGATAAACAACCTAGTATATAAGGAGATCGAAGCCGCGATATCGTACGTCTGGTCAAGCATGCGGGAAAAGAGCCCCACCTAAATACTGTTTAGCGTGCTTACGCGCTGTTCTCACGCGGTCAGCGTAACACTGACAAGGCATCGGTACCTTCTTGCCGGGTTCTCATCATCAATAATTAAGTAATGTTAAAGTTATTTAAATGTTACGTAGGTTTACCACGGTGATTATTTAAATCTTGATAAGTATTTTTGATGTGGGTGTGAAGCAACGGAGTTTAAGTTGGTTGTGGAGGCTCTAGACAAGATAGAGAAGACTTCATCTAGGAACATGAAGACCACACTACTTGCTAACCTGTTTAGATCCACTCCTAAGGAGGTAATAGATAAGGTCGTGTACTTCATACTGGGTAAGATATGGCCTGAATGGATGGGGATGCCTGAGATAGGGGTTGACGAGGAGTTACTAGTTAAGATCATATCTAAAGCTACCGGGGTTAAGGAGACTGTAATTGATGAGAAGCTTAGGGAGGTGGGCGATCCCGGCTTAGTGATCGAAAACATTAAGAGGAGTGAGAAAGCGGTGACGAGAGACTTAACTAAGTTTATGGGTAAGAGCGCGGGTCCAGGCGCTCTAACTATGGAGAAGGTATACGACGTATTCGCCAAGGTTGCTTTAGCTACTGGTGAGGGTAGTAGGACACTCAAGATAAACTTACTAGTAGGTTTATTCAAGGAGGCCTCACCACTTGAGGCGAGATACATAGCAAGGTTCGTGACGGGGGATATGAGGACGGGAATCCAGGACATGACTGTTATTGACGCTTTAGCCATAGTATTCGGGGGTGACGAGAGATACGAGAAATTTATTGAGAAAGCGTATTACGTGAGAGCAGGTGACTTAGGGTTAATAGCTAAGATGCTGGCTGAGTGGGGGATAAAGGCTGTAGAGAATATAAAGCCCGAGGTAGGGACCCCGATAAAGCCTATGTTAGCTAACAGAGAAAGCGATCCCAAAGAGATGTTGAGGCAGGTTGGCGGTAAGGCTATAGTAGAGTATAAATATGATGGCGAGAGAGGGCAGATACATAAGAAGGGGGACGAAATAAAAATATTCTCAAGAAACCTGGAGAACATAACGCATCAATACCCGGACGTGGTAGAGCTTGCTAAGTCAAACATATTAAGTAATGAAGCGATAGTTGAGGGCGAGATAGTAGCAGTAGATCCTGAGACGGGCTTCCTAATGCCATTCCAAGAATTAATGCATAGGAAGAGAAAGCATGAAATCCACGAGGCCGTTAAGAGCATCCCAGTAAGTGTTTTTCTGTTTGACGTGATGTATAATGAGGGTGAGGACCTCCTAGACAAGCCACTCCCCTACAGGAGAGAGGTTCTCAAAAAGATAATTAAAGAGACAGAGAACTTTAGACTAGCTCATAGCATAATCGTTGACGACCCGCAAGAACTAGAAAACTTCTTCCTCAAAGCTATTGAAGATGGTGCTGAGGGGGTTATGGTGAAGGCAATACATAACGACTCAATATATCAAGCCGGCGCTAGGGGGTGGTTATGGATAAAGTATAAGCGCGACTACAAGAGCGAAATGATCGATACCGTGGACTTAGTCGTTATAGGAGCTTTCGCTGGGAGGGGTAGGAGGAGCGGTAAGTTCGGGGCACTGCTCATGGGGGCCTACGACGAAGACACAGACACCTTCAAGAGCGTCTGCAAGGTCGGCACGGGATTCACGGACAAAGACCTCGAGGAAATGACCGAGATGCTGAAGCCCTACATAGTAAACTACAAACCCTCTAACGTAGACTCGGAGATGACTCCTGACGTGTGGGTATTACCTCATTACGTAGCTGAGATAATAGGAGCCGAACTCACGTTATCCCCGGCACACTCATGTTGCAAAGACGTAATAAAGAAGGGTGCCGGGATATCGATAAGATTCCCAAGATTTATTAGGTGGCGCACGGACAAGACACCTAAAGAAGCCACAACCACTAAGGAAATACTTGAAATGTACAGGAAACAGTTAAAGAAGATTGAGGAAGCTAAGATTTAACGCCCAGATCCTGAAGGAGTCCCTCGCGAGCTAGTAGGGGATGAGATTTTATTAAAGCTTAAACCACCATAGGTCTTGGAATGAGGAGTGTGGCGGACTCTGACAGGTGAGGACTTAGGAGCCCTCTGACCGCTTAAATGATCGTAACCTCATCACCGCGTGTTCTGTGCTCGGAAATCAAAATCTTTTAAGACCTACCTAAGTAGGTAGTATAGAGGGTGCTGAGATGTCTTCGAAGGTTTGGATGACGTTAGGAACCGGTGTGATACTTGGTTATAGGTTCGGTAATAGGGAGCAGAACCCTAATCAGGTTCTTGTAAAGGTTCTCTCAACAATACTTAAAAACCCGCATAACCTGGTGGGTGCTAGGATTTTGGTGAGGGACGGATACGGGAACACTTACTACGGTAGAGTGATTAAGGTTCACGGGAGCGGCAAGAACAAGGTAGTTATAGCTAGGTTCAACAATAATCTGCCCGGGCAGGTAATAGGTTCTAGGGTTGATATCTTCAAGCTTAGGAGTTCTTAGGGGGTTAGTTTTTAAATTCTTCGTAGGATATAATGCGTATGTGGCTGACATGAAATTCGTTGCTGACACGATGTTGGGGAATCTGGCTCGCTGGCTGAGAATACTGGGTTACGACACGCTCTACTCTAGCTTTTTCGAGGACTGGAGACTCTTGCGTGTAGCGGAGGAGGAGAAAAGGATACTCCTCACTAAAGACGAGTCTCTTTTCAGGAGAGCTAGAACGAGGGGTTTAAGCGCTCTCTTAATCACGTCAGACGACATTGCTGAGATGCTTGCTTACGTGGCTGCTAAGACCGGGGCAGAGCTTTCCTTCAACCCTTCAAGGACTAGATGCCCTGAATGCAACACCTTATTAATGAAGATAAGTAAGGCTGAGGCACTCTCCCTACTTGGAGGGGAGTTAATCACTAAATACGATGAGTTCTGGAGGTGTGGTAAGTGTGGTAAGATTTACTGGCAGGGTAATCACTGGAGAACCATTAACTCAATACTCGAGAAAGCGAATAGATTAATAATAAACTTCTCTAGCAAATTTTAATTAGGTTGAGTGTATGAGTGGCTCATATGTTGATCCAGAGGATCTGACGCTAGAGGAAGGAGCCTTCTTAGTGAAGCTTGCTAGGAGAGCTGTTGAGAGCTACATCACGAGAGGTAAAATCATTGAGTTGCCTGAGGACACGCCTCAAAAACTAAGGAGTGCTGGAGCTTCATTCGTGACACTCCTGAAGATCAGGGGGGCTGAAGCACGTGAGTTGAGAGGTTGTATAGGGTACGTCAAGCCTGTCGAGCCCCTGGCACTCAACGTTATACACGCCGCCATCGCGGCTGCCACGGAGGATCCTAGGTTCCTACCATTAGAACCTGAAGAATTGAGCGAGGTTATCTTCGAGGTCTCTGTACTCTCGAAGATGGTAGAGATTTCTAGAGATCCTAAGAGAAGACCCGGGGAATTCCTGATAGGTAGGGATGGCCTGATGGTGGAGTACGGATTTTATGGGGGGTTACTACTCCCCGAGGTTCCGGTGGAGTATTGTTGGGATAACGAGACGTTCCTAGCTGAGACATGCTTTAAGGCTGGGTTAAACCCTGATTGCTGGCTTAACGAGAGAGTCAAGGTGTACAGGTTTAGCGCAAGGACTTTCAAGGAGGTAAGGCCGGGCGGTGATGTAGTAATCAGGGACTTCCTGAAAGAATACGAGACCAACTGTAGAAGATGACGTGAAAAAAATTCTCTAACGCACTCACGCCTCGCGCTAACTAAAGCAAAACTTATAAGTCTGCTTCATATCATAAATGGAGAATCCCCTGAGCAGTGATGATCTTGCACGTGAAGTTAATCGCGTGGACTGGAGGAGACTTCAAGGACGTAAGGAGACTCATAGTTCTAGCGGTGAAGACCTCGGCTGGTAAGCTTGGGTTGAAGAACGCCGACTACTACCTGAGAGAGTATAAGGAAGAAGGTGTGGAGAAGCACGTTATGGAGTCTCATAAATACCCGTCAGTCCTAGAACACGTGGTCTTCACGTTCCTTGTTGAGGGTATATCTAGGGTGGCTTCCCATCAGTTAGTCAGGCACAGGATAGCTTCATACACTCAAGAAAGCCAGAGATACTCAGCTGTAGAGAGAGATTACGTGATCCCGGATACGGTGATTAGGGCCGGGTTCGGGGAAGAATTCAGGAAGCTCATGAATGAAGCGTACAAACTTTACGATAAAATGATCAACGCCGGCGTACCCTACGAAGACGCCAGGTATATAATACCTCAAGCAGTCACGACAAGACTGCTGATGACTGTTAACCTGAGAGAGTTAATTCACATAGCCTGCTTACGACTCTCGCCGCACGCGCAGTGGGAGTTAAGAGAGTTAGTTAGGTTGATGATTAACGAAGCTAAATCACTCATACCGGAATTACCGCACCTCCTGGAGGAGATGTGTGAAGAGATTCAGGTTTGAGCCTGGACACCTACCCTAAAGCTTTTTAATATAACGCACTCCTATACCTCCCAACAAGATCTGTTAGCTCCCTTAAATCCTTGATTATGTGTCGTGGTTCGGCACTCGGTTTCCTGCACTCACCCCTGCACACGAGTACTGAGACAGCGCCTATCAAGTTTGCCGGCACTATATCGTATTCGGTATCACCCACGATAAAGGACTCACTTGGTCTCACACCGATCCTCCTGAGTGCTTCTATGAACATGTCCGGCTCCGGCTTACCCTTATTAACTAAGTCACTACCGACGAGCGAATCAAAGAATTCCATGATATTCTTAGCTCTAAGCACCGCCACAATAGTCTCAACATTCGTTGAAGAAGCTACAGCTAATTTCATCCCGTAAACATACTTAAGCTTTTCTAAGACCTCAGGGACTTCCGGAAAGAGTCTCACCTCATTAACTCTAGCTAGGTAGATTTTCCTCTTTAGTCTAGCCAACCTTAGCGCTTCACCATGATCGCTCACCAACTTCCTAGCTATGTCCTCGGCCGATAAACCGACCAAGCTCCTAACATAAGATTCACTCACCTCCACACCTAACTCGCGACACGCCTCAACCCAGGTCAAAACATGTAGATCAACAGTATCAACTAGGGTACCGTCCAAGTCGAAGATGACTCCCCTCATCATCCCTGACATCACCCACGTTGTCTTCAGTCGTTTCTGGTCTTAGCTAACTAAGTAACGCATTATAATCTCGTAAGTAGCTATCCACATTATGAAGGATGTTGAGTAGACTACGGAGACCCCTCTAGGTCTTCCTAACCCTCCCAACACCCTATGTAGCGCCATGTATATAGGGTAGCACATGAAGTAAGTGGTGACTAACGCGTAATCTGAAAACGGGCTGGCTTGAGGTACGGCGGTTCTAAGCAAGTAAGACAGCACCCCTAAGAACACTCCGAAGAAGAGACTGTAGGTGAAGGCTCTCCCGAACCACGTATCAAGGAACTTCATCTAGACACCACTTAAGCACTTCTCGAGCTCACATTCTATACTCAACAACTTTCTTATTAAGCTATCATCGCATGAGAAAGCTTCTCTCAAACTACTTAGGGTTGAGGTAAGATGTCTTCCAGTGCTGGCTGGATAAGCCCTCACGTTGATGCTGTAAGGCGTGGTCAAGATCTCAAGCATTAACTCAACACCATCCGAGCGCTTCACACATAACGTCTTACCGCTTACAGTAACGCACTTAGTCACGCAAGACTTGATTAGAGCTAACCTCTCGTTCACGTTTCCCGAAATACGTAAGTGGTTGACATACGCGTTTAAACACTTACACGAACTAACCAGACCTTCTGATTCCCTCAAAAACTTGAGTACGTTGCTGACGTATTCGTTGCTACAGGGTGATCCCCTGAACCGTAACCTCACGAAGTTTGAGGTAGTGTCTGAATGTGTTACCTCACCCTTAAGTTCCTTAACTAGCTTCAGAAACCTTATTAGGTCTTTCCCGACAACAACCACGAACTCATTGGTAGTGACGCCCATCTACTAATTACCTACCTCAAAACTTAGGTAGCGTCACCCCTCTCTGACCCTGGTATTTACCCTGATAAGGTCTTAAGACCGGGTTAAGCGTTTTCGAGAATATTACGTGAGCGAATCTCTGACCCTTGTATAGCTTTATCGGGAAAGTGGATCCATGAACTTCTAAAGTCACGTTCCCTTCAAAACCCGCGTCTATTATCGTGGGAGGTATGGAGAGCCCTAACCTAGCGAAAGAGGATCTGAGCTCGACGAAACCCATTATATCGTTTGGTAACTTAACATACTCCAGCGTCGTTAGGAGAACCCTCTCGTTAGGGTAAATCACGAACTCATCACTCCTCAAGACCTCGTAAAACTCGCTCACCTGCTCCTCAGCAACGTTCCTAGTATCGAAAACTTTATTCAGAGGCTTCAGCTTAGCTATCTCACCACCAATCCTCAAATCTATACCGTTCTCCCTAACTATTTCCTCATCGTAAGGAACAATCACCAACCTACCAGACTTAAGATACCAGGTCAGGTCAAAGTCAGAGAGTATCACTGCACACACCACAGAACAAAATAATAAGGAAAATTAAAGCATGCTGTCTAGAGCGGACACGCAACTACTTAATCCTAGCTACCTCTATTAAATGGTTAGGCCACGGAGCTAAGGTGTATTTCTTAAGCTACTCCGTGTCAAGGTTTAGCTTCTTCAATTCTTTAACGATATTCTTGATTAGCTTATGAGGGTAATTTTCCGGAGGTAACTGCAGGACAATCTAGATCTAAGTAAACGACCTTCTTGCCTGTTTTGAAGTCGTAGTATATGATCACGGGCCATAACCTGCGGTCAAGGGGTCTCAAAGAATATATGGAACACTTACCGAGGTTATCTAAGTACGGGCAGGGGCGGCCATTCCTCGACCCTATAGCTTTCACAGTTCCGAGTTCTGTGTTGATCAAGAAGCTAATGTCTTCGAAATCCTTCTCTTCCTCTGGGAGGAGGACGGCGTAGAAACGTCTGCAACAATTGACTTCACAACTAGAACATACAGGGCCAAAATCTATGAAATCAAATCTCTCAGAGAGTTTATTCATGTCTGGGTATCTACCCGTCTCTCATACAGTCTGCCTATTTAAAAATTCTTAAAGTGATCCTAATCACCCAGAACGTAATGACCTACACTAAATTATTTTCTTAGCAACCCTATCCGCTTTCTCCTTAAGTATCTTAGAATATTCTTCAGCAACCCTATCAGCAACCCTTTCTAACTCAGAAGGTTCTAGACTTTCTAAAACTTTCTTAACGAACTTCAAGGCACACGCCTTACTATGAAAATTATAAGTACTTCTCCCAAAGCTTATGAGGACCCCTTGCCCCACACTAAACTTTCTCCCACACACGACACACGCAAGCTTCTCACCCAAGATAACACACCCAAAAGAACTATTGCTCTTCAAATAATATTTTATGTACCGCGTATTTAACGTTAACACGTCAGCACTAATAATTCAGTGTCTGCGGCGTGAAATTCCTGCGTCGACCTCAACTCCTTTAGATGAGGATATTTCGTCGTTGAACCAACAACCACCTACGATCTCGCAGAAGCACCGAAATCTCATGAAGCGTGAGCGAGGTGGGGGTCAATTGAGAATAAAATACTAAAAGCGAGTATTTATGAACTAAAGACGGTCTATGTGTCTTTACTCATTACTCCCATTCTTATTAGCTTACAGTAACTAATATATATGTGTTAGGGAAGTCTCAAATGGAGTTTGTAGATACGATTGTGGAAGGGAAGTACGTCATAACTCTCGATCAGTTTAATCGTGTCATTCCTAGAGGGGCTATAGCGATTAAAGATGGTGTTATAGTAGATGTAGGCGAAAGTAGCGATATTCGCGGGAGGTATGTGGCTGATGAAATTATAGAGAGGAAGCATCATATTATTATCCCGGGCTTAGTGGATTGCCATACACATACCCAACAATACTTACTCAGATCAGCCATAAACGACTTGATGCTTCAGTTACCTCCCGTCTGGACTAAGGTATTAGTCCCTTTCGAGAAAATAATGGGTGATGAACTTGCAAGACTTTCTTCACAAGCCAGTATAGCAAATATGTTGAAGAACGGGATTACATACTTCATAGAAGCTGGCGCTCCATATCCGGAAATCCTTGCTCAAGAAGTTGTGAAGTCCGGGATTAAGGGTGTGGTCACTTACGCGACTTACAACTTATCTGATAGCGACTTTATCGAGTCTGAGAAAGTATTAAAGAGAGTTAGGGAATTCTATAAGGCATACAGCAGTGTGAGTGATAGGTTACGTGTGTGGATGAGCATAAGACAGATCATGATGACTACGGAGGACTTGATAGATGCCGTTATAGAATTAAGTAGGGAGTATGGTACCGGTCTCACCCTCCACTTAGGCGAGTATCAGGGTGAGGTAGACTACGCGCTCGCTAAATATGGTCAGAGGCCTCTAGAATATGTGTTAGAGAAAGGTCTTAAGCACGTTAAGCCCGTAGTCGTAGCGCACGGCGTATTCTTTTCACCAAATGAGGTAGAGTTACTTAGGAAATATGAGGTTGGAGTTTGTTGGTGTCCTACAGTAGATTCATGGCTTATGGGATTACATTGGGCAGGGCTCACGAATCTTCAAGATATAAGATTAGGGTTAGGCAGTGATGGCGGGGCTTGGGGCAAGTTAGACCTACTTCACGAAGCTAAAATAGCTAAAGCCTTGGGTAAAGCAGTAGCTAACGCCATGACCTACTTCAAAGCAGGCTTAGATTCTACCATCTTACTAAACGCGTTGACTGGTTCAAGAGGATCAATAATCGTAGAAAACGTGGGGAGAATAGAGAAAGGCTACGCAGCTGATCTTACAATACTTAACACTAAATCTACTAAGACACTACCACTCAATAACCCATTAGACCTAGTAGTAAACTACCTCGAGGGAGACGACGTCACAGACGTGCTCGTCAACGGAAAACTAGTAGTAGAAAACAGTAGGGTAATCACGATAAACGAAGAGAAAGTAATAGAAGAACTCTTAGATAGAGAGGAAGAAATAATGGAAAAACTTAAGGAATTAATGAAGCAACTTAAGATATGATAATGGTAAGATCACAGTAAAGAGAAGCTAGCCTTTAGAGTGATCCTGCCCTAAACAACTTGCCTTCCTTTCTGTGTCTATAAGAAGATATTGCTTTAACTCCCATCTAAGTGTTTTGTTAGGGATCTGTAGGGAAAGAGTAATTCTTAATTTAAAGAAATTTCTACATTGTCTTCATAAAAATGTTTTCATTTATTATGAGGTAATTCATAAAAGCTAGCAGAATGAAACTTATAAATCATGGTAGGAGAGTTTACACATCACGCATTTTAGGGGGTGAGGGTTTGAGTTCAGGCTCTATTGACAAGGAGTATGCTCTTTCATCAGTACCTCTCGTAGCTAGATTATCCCTTGCTGCAACAGTCATGCTATGGGCTAGCCTTACCTTAGATCCTTCAGCCCCATACCTAGCTTCTTGGTGGGGTATGTCATTTCCTTTCGCTACCTTCATAGTGGGCGTCTTATTGGCGAATTTAATCTTAAGTATCTTCTCATCACTTTCTGGCTATATAGCTTCGAGAGATGGTCTCACGTACGCGTTAACTGCTGAAAGAGTCTTTGGTTGGGGCGGAGTTGTGGTTCCTTCTATCTGGGCAGGTATCGTATGCGTTGGATGGCTAGCGTTCTCTATAGGTGTTGTAGCGGAAGGGATTACCTTCATGACTGGACTACCTAACCTTACTTATTATATCCTCGTTATCCTCATGACTTTACTCTTTTCTATTACAGCATACTTGGGAGTGAAACATATAGTTAAGCTTGCTTACGTTGGTGTCCCGCTCCTCATAATATTGATTAGCGCTGGAGTCTCACTAAGTATCTCTAGGTGGGGGATGCCTACCGTTGAAAGCTTTGACGTGCATTCACTACCCACGGTCTTCGGACTTGTTCTGGGTACATTCGTTAACGGCTCCATAGTCCTCTCCTTCGATTACCAGAGATTCTGTAAAAAACCTCTAGACGCTGTTTTCACAGCCTTCATTAACTTTCTCGGGTTCTGGAGCTTCATTATAATACTTTCGGGAATACCAGCAGCGACTACAGGCATGAATCTCTATAATACGTATGAGGTACTGGGGCTCTCCCCACTCGCGTTAATAACGCTTTTCCTCCTTGCATGGACCTCAGCCGATAACCAGCTCTACTCAGCTTCTCTTTCCTGGACGTTAAGCCTGAAATCACTTGGTAAAAGCGCTGATAGGAGGAAGGTAGTCATTACTGCAGCTATACTTACCATAATATTAGCGATCATTAAGTTACACGCTTTTGCGGTGCAATGGCTTTCTTTATTAACTTCAATCTCGTTACCAGCAGGAATCGTGTTATGGACCGAGTACTACGTTAAATCGAGGATGAGACTAAGTGAAAGCATAGATAACTGGAATGTGCAAGCCTTTGCCTCATGGGTTTTAGGTAGCTCAGTAATCTACTATCTCTACGTGATAGAGGGATTATGGTATGGCCTACTCGCTGGTTTCTTAGTAACATCATTAATTTACGTTATTCTTTCTAAAAGTAGATATCAGACCACAAAACACTAAATACAAAACAAGAAAAACATTTCTTTTGCAACGAAAGCCTCGCATTAAAAGCTAGAATAGAGAGGCTGATGGAGGTCTCTGACCACTTAACTGCCCCCACTTTACTCTCTTTTATGTTATCTCATGACAATACTTTTTAGAGATAATCTGCGCAACCTCTTCTTCTAAGAAGTGCATTTTAGGTGATGTTATTATTAGTGTGTGAGGTCCTTCATGATCAGGGAGTTTTGCAAGGTCTTTTAATGCCCCGAAACATATTCTCTGCTTATCCCAGCCTAGACCTGATACCCCGATAGCTTTTCTTGCCTCGCTTATGATTCCCTCACCTCTCTTACTCTCCAGTAATAGGAGTATTTCTACAGCTTCCCTAACCTGCATCTTAATCCCTTTTTCAAGATCTATTTCTGTTAAGAGTGGTGTGTGAAGATTTCTTAAGTCATTATCTTTTATGACGTCGTAAGGGTATTCAGATAAGATGCCTGACTTAGGGTATGTGAGGGTCGCGATCTTACCCATCTTATATATCATGAGACCCGACATTGTGAGCGCGTTAGGTATTATTCCCGGGGCCGGCACCACCTCGAACTCTACCCCTCTCTTGCTAGCTTCACTTAATAGGGCCACGTGCGTTGTCGCGTCCAGGGGATTTCCAGGAACTACTAACACAACCTTACGCCCCTCTAAAGCAGGCCTTATCAAAACCTCAAAGTATCTTTCCTCAATATCCTCACGCTTCAGTAACAAGACCTCCTTCCCGGTCTGAGATTTTATGAAACCCCTTAAATCACCTAAGGTAACGCTAGTATAGGAATCCACATAAATAACGTCGGCTTCGGAAATCCTCTTAACCCCTCTCAAGGTAATCAAATCCGTTGAGAGTCCAGCACCTACGAGAATTAATCCCCCTCCCAAGTTCACACCTCATTAATAAAAATGAAGCAATTTAAGTCCCTGAGGCCGGGGAAGGCACATCAGCTATTATCGTGTAACCAGAAAACCTTAACTCATTAACTTCAGTTCCTACCATCTTAGCTACCTCAGTCACATAATCCACTAGCTTCCTAGTCTCACTCACTAACTTAACCCTATAGAAGACGGAGATACCGTCACTCCTCACAACTACCTCACCACCAGACTTAATGAGTTCAGGATAATACTTAGTGAAGAAACTCAGCGCTTCGATATCTTTCGAGATCGCGATCTCCACACGAACCCACTCAATAAACCCTACCCCACACAAGTACGAGAAGATGACGTTGACGTTAGGTAATATCCGAGAGTTTGTTACGAAAAACATTATGGCTTCTTTAGAACCGCTGGATTCTAAGTCACTCAATATCCACTCGAAATCCTCTACAGGAACTAAACCCCCTACAAAGTCTATCAGTTTCTCTAAAGGGAACATGCGGTCACCGCACCATGACCAGATCCTATGCCGTGAGGTTTAAAGACACGGCACTCGTACATATCCTTCCAGGAATCAAACACTACTGACTCTCTTAAGACTTGGTCTACGTGCCTTAACTATTATCCTAAAACCACAGTAGGGACATCTGAGAAATGTGTAGCCCTCCCTCTCCTCAGCCTTAATAAAACTCTCTAAACCCTCCTCGAACGTGAATTCCCTACCACATTTCCAACACTTATAGACAATATTCCTCAACTCACTCAATATCGGCCCCTCCTCATCTCAACAATCGTAATTCTTAAGACCTATTTAAGTTTTTCTAGACTAACATTATTATTTTACTTCCCTACGCGAAATACTCATCGCTTTCCTCAACTGTTAAGAGCGGCTTCTCTAACTCAGTTAAATATCTTGAGGTAAGTTCCTCCGCTTCCTTAATGCCCACCTCAACGAACCTGACACTACAATTAGGTCTAGCCTGCGCCAGTATATCTAGATCGGGAGGTATTATGTGCAGGGCTACTGCGTAACCGCCCGTCGTCTGAGCGTCGGACATGAGTACTATGGGCTTCCCGTCGGGCGGTATCTGAACGTATCCCCTATCCGTAGGTATTGAGGGTAGCCTGCCGAGCTTCGACGCTGACTGGAGTGCGGGGCCGTCCAACCTATACCCCATCCTATCACTCTCTAAAGTAATGACGTATTCCGATCTGAAGAGAACCTCCAAATCACTTAATTGATCGGCATGTACCCCTCTAGTAGCTCTCACAACCACCGTCTTCCCGACCTTAGGGGATCTTACGTCGATGTTTAAATCAGGTCTTAAGTCGCATATCCTAGACCACAACCTATCCACATCTACCTTACTAATTGAGAGTACGTCACCCGTCTTAAGAGGTCTCCCTAAACACCCGAAGCCCCCTCTCACATACGTTGACCTACTACCTAAAACAACGTCGCATTCCACGCCCCCCGCCACAGCTATGTAATGCACGTTACCCCTATCCGAGGGACGCACTGCTAACTCAGCACCTGACCTCAGGTAGATGGGTTTCCAGGGAGGAACCTCATACTGACCTACATACACCTTAGGAAGTCCTCCAGTCACCGCAATAACGAGGTCCTCGTTAGCTCTTAGCTTGATAGAGCCAACAAACTCTATTAAAGCCGCATTAACTTCGTTCCCTACGAGTGCGTTAGCGTAGGAAGCAGACGTTAGGTCAAGTGCTCCGGAAACAGGAATTCCGAGAGCTCTGTAGCCTTGCCTACCGAGATCCTGGACCGTGGCTACCCCAACCAAGTAAGTGATCTGGAGGCTAGGCGTTGTAGTCACCTACGTACACTCCCTTAAGTCTGTTAAACTCCTCTATAGTCACAGACCTGAAGATCACTATATCCCCTGGAGCTATAGGTATTGGCGGGTCCCTCCTATAATCGAACATTTGGAGGGGTGTCCTACCTATTAGCCTCCACCCACCGGGGCTTTCAAGACCGTACACACCGGTCATCTTACCCGCTATCCCGACGGAACCGGCGGGAATCTTAACTCTGGGAGTTTCAAGTCTGGGTGCCGCTATCCTGGAATCCACTTCACCTAAGTAGAGGAAGCCTGGAGTGAAGCCTAGTGTGTAGCACGTGTATTTCCTTGAGGTGTGAAGCTCTATAACCTCCTCTTCCCTTAAGCCAGCCCAAGAAGCAACTGACGGGAGGTCAGGACCTAGCTCACCACCATAGGCTACTGGGATTGTGAAAGACCTTGGCTTATGAATTTCGTTCAGATCTATCTGCTGACTCCACGCCCACAGCTCCTTGACCTTTTTAACTAGCTCGTTACTGGACACTATTCTCGGGTCGTAAAAGAGCGCGATCGACGTAACTCCGGTCACCAACTCCTTGATGAGTTGTGAAAGCTCCTTTCTGAGCGTGTAGTATAGCTTATGCATGGACCTAACGCATTCCAGAGTAATGTCTCTGCATACATCCACGTGTATTAAGTAACCCCCACTACTGAGTATCCTGACCTCATGAGAACTCATGAAGCCTAAACAACCTCCGAAATCGGCTTAATCTCAACACCGAACTCCTTAAGCATTGAGTTAACAGATCTAGCGAATTCCACAGCCTTAGGACTATCACCGTGTATGCAGAGGGTGTGAGCCCTAACCTCAACAAGACTCCCGTCCACCGCTCGAACAACACCCTTATCAATTATGCTCAGAGCTCTCTCCACAGCCTCGCTAACGCTCGATATGAGGGCGCCTGGAGCCCCCCTCGGCGCTAACCTACCATCCGGTAGGTAACCCCTGTCTATGAAGGCCTCGTAAGCAGTCTTCAGACCTTGCTCCTCCGCAACTCTCACCACCTGAGACCCATAAGGTGCTACAATTATGAGCCCCCTGTCGTAGGATGCTACGGCCTCAACTATCGCTCTAGCGTAGTCTTCCCTAACCCACGCCATATTATATAATGCCCCGTGAGGCTTGACGTGCTGCATTCTAATCCCCTCAACCCTCAGGAAGGCTTCCAGAGCCCCTAGTTGGTAAATCACATAAGCCTTCAGCTCCCCTAAATCAACGATCATCTCCCTCCTACCAAAACCCATCAAGTCCGGGAATCCCGGGTGAGCACCGACAGCGACCCCGAGAGACTTAGCTGTCCTAATAGAACCCCAAATACTCACTGGATCGCCCGCGTGAAAACCGCAAGCAATGTTAGCGGAAGAGACATACTTGAAGAGCTCGCCCTCATCAACAAGCCTCCATCTACCGAAAGACTCACCAGCATCCGTGTTTAAATCAATCTTCCTAGACAACAAGAAACACCCACATAATTAGACTTAACGAAGAAAAATAAAATATTCTCGTTACGTATACAGTAACTTCCCATACTCCTCGAAAACCTTCCTCTCATCATCGGAGGTCTTGGTGAGCGCGCTGAGCACCAACGCTAAAACAGTATTAACTACTAGTCCTATAAGCCCTGCTACGGCGGCGTGATAAGTAACTGGCATGCGGAAGTACTTCCCGGTCTGAGATGTGAATAGAGCAACCACTATGGAGCCTGCGGCAAAGCCTGCCACGGCACCATGCTTATTAATCAACTTCCTCTTAGGTATTTCTGTAATGTGAGGGGGGAGTAGCTGCAAGCCTCCGGCAACAGCTATGGAAGTAACGTCGGATATTAGGTCGGGTTCAGTATCGCGAAGTACCATCCTATAAGAACCAACACAAGCATGAGAATCCTGCTCACAACTGAAAGCCTCGCCCTAAAGAGCGAGGAGGAGGTCAGCCAACCGAAAGCTCCGTCTTAGAAGGGAAGTCACCATGTTCGAATACCATAACGTGCTTAAAAGAACCTTCTAGTAAATTATGCGGGTTTGAATCCCTAACAGTTCCCTAAGCTTGTTTAGTTTTTCTTTGCCTTCAAGTAAGGATTCGTTAGCGACTTCAACTATCTCTCTTGATTCCTCTTCTTTTAATAGGGTGCGTGAACCCACCTTCAGTAGTTGCGTGAGGCGAATGCCTGTCTTAAGTTCTACTATGATTCCTTTCTCTTTATTTATTGATAAGATCCCTGAGTGTTTCATGCCTGACTCCCTAGCTAACGTAAGTATTCTTCGAGCTGACTTCATGTTTAGTGCTGAGACATGTATTATGGGGCCCGTTACCACGAGCCATAACTTCCTGAGTATAGGTATCTTTAGAACTTCAACGAATTCGTCTGTGGTTATTGGTCGGTGCTTCTTGAAAATTATGGTTGAGTCCCTCCTCTCCCAAGGAAGTCTCCCATCTATGAAAGTAATCCTACCACTACAGGAACTTATAGTGTAGAGGTCCTCGAATTCGAAGAGTTTCTTAAGGATATCTAGTATGTCCTCATCTAAGTAACCTATCTCAAGATCCTCTGCAAGCCTTTTCCATAGTTTTTCTTTACGTAATCTCCACTTATCAGGATCTACGAAAGGCAGCTTAAGCGCACCCTAGATAAAAATTATTTAAGAGTCTAATATGAGTTAGTTCTGGTGTGGAAAAATGTTAGATAGGATAGAGGCTATGACTCCTGGCCAAGAAAGGCTTAAGGAAGCTCTCAAAGAAGACTTATTCTCTATCATAGGGATTTTCGGTCCTACAGGGGTTGGTAAGTCTTTATTCGCTCTAGCTTACGGGATCGGCTCGGTTAGTGAGGGGAGATATAAGAGATTGATTGTGATCAGACCTGTCATAGACGTTACGACAGGTAAGGAACTCACGATAGCTGAGTCAGGGCCCTTATTCATGGAGCTCTCTAAACAGTACGTGACAGATGTCTTAAGCGGTTTAATGTCTTGGGAAGAGGTAGAGAAGTTAATAAGAGAGGGTAAGATAACCTTCGCTGACAGCCACTACCTTAAGGGAAGGACTTTCGATGACTCAATAGTTTTCATCGACGACGCGCAATCCATGAAACTAGAATCACTAATAGAAGCTATAGTTAGGGTAGGCAAGAACAGTAAGTTGATAGTTGCTGCTGACCCACTATTCCAGGCTTTGAGGAGTAAGCATCAAGACCCTACATCAGTTATACGAGAGATTTTAGCGGGTGAGGCTAGGGCGGCTGTAATCGACTTAGGAATAAAAGATATCGTCAGGGAAGGCGCTAGGATGGGTCTCAGATTACTCATGGAGTACATGCTCAGAACAAGAAAGTTAGCGGATGCAGAACAGAAAGTTCTTGAAGTTGTTAAGCTGAAATCACCTGACGCGGATGTCATAACAGTCCTAGATGTGGGTAAGCTAGCAACCAATTACGGGATTTCCTTAGAGCACGTACCTAACTACCTAGTAGTGGTCAAGAAAGAGCATTTAGGGAGGCTGGTCGGCAAAGGTGGTGAGAGAATCGCCTCAATAGAGAAGGAGCTAAACGCTAGGGTAAGAGGTGTTGAGCTAGACACAGATATCTCAGAACTGATAAGAGCGGTACACCCAGTATCCTGGGTTTGGAAAAGAGTGGTGGACGTAGATTTCAAGGGCGCCTACATATTTGTTGAGGTAGAAGAGGGGGTTCTCGGAGCTTTCGTAGGTCAGAGAGGATCCTACGTAAGATTCTTAGACGCCATAACTAGAGAATTATTCGGCATAGGAGTCAAAGTCACTACCTCGAGCAGAGAGTCGAAACCCGTGTCTGAAAAGAAATCTAAGAAATCCAAGAAAAGTTCTTGAAAAAAGTATTAGAAATCCCCGCATAAACTAGTCTCTTAATCACGACATACTCTTATGTCAAAGACTACCTGGTAGTACCTAGGTCCAACACTTCTGACTACTCTACCGTACAGAAACTCGTAACGAGCGCTACTTTTGGCTAACTCCCCACTAAATACCTCCATTCCCTTAATTAGAGCTTCCTTCCTCTCCTCAGCACTCACAAAGTCATAAACGTGAATCACACCGCAGCTCTTTAACGCCGAGATAGCGTATCGTAAGTAAGTACGTGAGTATTCCGGCAGGGGCATCAACACCCTGTCGGACATTCCAGTAAATTCCCCCACTACCTGTGCCGCGTCCCCTAACCTAGCCTCCACGACGTCCTCAACACCATTCAACACTATGTTCTCACGCATTAACTCGTACGCGCGGGGATTTATGTCTATGGATATAACTTTCCTCGGCTTCGCTTTCTTAGCTATTATTATGGAGAAGAGACCGGCCCCGGCAAACATATTTATTATAAACTCACCCGGTTTCACTAAATCCGCTATCCTCTTATGTTCGTAGTTCAGGGCCGGGGACACGTACACGGAGTTTATGTCTACCTTGAAAACACACCCGTGCTCCCTGTAAGTAGTAACACTCCTGTTCTCACCGGCTAGTAAGATGTGTTCCCTAATCCTGTGCTGAGTCTTCACGGAAGTTACCGCTAGCCACACAGACTTAACGTATGGTAGCTTCTTAAGAATCTCCTCACCTAAAGGCACGAAAGCCTCGACCGGGAGGTCGGGGGGCTTCCTGATTATCGCTATATCGCCTATGATCTCCACCCTCCCCCAAATCTTCCTAGCGTTCTCCACGCCCAAGATCTCTTCAGCTATCTTCCTCAGCAACCTACCTCTGCTCATCTCGACCACGGATTGATTTCCTTAACTCACCGACCTGTAAGACTATTTTTATATTATTTTGAAAAACTAATATAATTGGTGGTATTTATGCCTACTATGAGGACCGGGTTAGTTATTGCGGGGGGGTATGCTACCAAAGTTAGGAGAGTGATCTTCGCTCAGCTATCCGAAGACATTAAAGAGAAAAGAATAGATAGTAAGACAGTAGCTTTCCACGTAGCACAGCTCAACAGGTTCTTATTCACGGTGCTAGTAGACAAGCTTAAGGTTGATAAGAGAGACGCCGTAAGGTTAAGCATTGATTATGAGGTGAGTGAAGGAAAGATACTCTGGAAATTCGATACGTTGAGGGTGGAGGTCTTTAGGAGGGTGCCCGACGAGGAGGTGACCGCCGTATTAACCGCGTTAGTGCCTGAAGCTGAGAAAATAATGGCCACGCCAGTGGAGTACACCGTTGAATATGCTGGGGAAACCAGCGACGGTGACAAAATCTACGTGTTGAAGGTCGGTGAGCGTGAGGGAGGTATCGTGGAGGCTATCCCGATAAACGAGGAATTCTTGTTCGTTAAGGTCGGTGTATTGCTAGTGCCGGAACCTACTAAAATAGAGAAAGTAAGGGTAGCTCTCGAGGGCAAGACGCATGAGGAAGCTCTGAAAGAATCTATCAATGACTTACTAGGTAGGGGAAAGCCCGTAGCGCCTGAGGAAGCAGACTCAATAATAAGTTACGTGAGGAGCAGACTAGGCGAGGTAAGGCCTGAGGCAAAAATAGAGTACGAGTAACACGCTCACCAAGGGAAAACATAAGGCTCAAAAACTTTTTTCAACGCCATAAAAGCCTCACCAGGCGTTAAAACAGGTTTTTCATAGTCGTGAAAATCCTCTATAGGTAACCTAGGGCATGAGGTAATGACTATAGCGTCTAACATGCTTGAATCCACATCAATTAAAAGATCTCTCGTAAGATACGAAGTCACGGCTACGTAGTACTTACCCCCAGAATCAGTTATTAGCTTCGCGAGTTCGTTAATTATCCAAGGCCTGTATTGTCCCCCACTACCAGCTATTATCAACCAAGACACAGCATCCAGAGACTTCATTATCTTAGCAAATCTAGTCTTGAGAACTCTAGAAACGTACTCGCCGAGGAACTTGTATGTGTTCTCGTAAGGATCTAGTGAAACCACCTCCTTGCTACCGCTAATCCTTAAGCCAACACCTAACGCGTGGAACTTCCCGCCAGCTACCACCAAGAAAGCGTCAACGTAGTTCTTCACAGCATCCAAGCTAGAAAACCAACACCCAAACACTACCTCAACACCATTATTCACTACCTCAAACCCGTTACTACGGAGTTGCTTGATGAGGTCTTTAGTTAAGTCCACGTGCTGAGCCGTCGTGTACACAGCCAACCTCACATAACCGTGCTTCCTTAAATCATTGATTAAGGAAGCCAAGACCTCGCGATCCAGCTCAGTCCTTGACTGCAAATCAACGTAAACCACGTTACCTGGCGGGTTCCAGTAAGGGTATCTTCTATGACCTAAGTGAATCACTAAATCATACTTCTCCGTAACCCCCACATCTATGAGGCATGAACCGAACGAGGGGCCCGCATCTATATGTATCTCCACATCCCCTAGTATTCCCCTTAAGTAATCTATTATCTCGTATGACCTGTTCTTGAATCCCTCAGGAACTTGAAGGAGTATCCTAGAAGGTTTCCTTTCTTTAACCACCCTAGAAAGCTCACTAACATCAATGTAGTAGTAGTCGAGAAACAAGTTCTTAGGTGAGCTCATTTCTGTGTTTCCGTCACGTTAGTGGGGGCGGCTGAGCTACCAGGTTTTAACTCTCTTACTTGCAGCATGGTTCTAATACCTATCTTGTCTCTGAATCGCCTTAAAGCCTCCTTAGCTTGAGGCAGGTTCTTAGCGGAGATCCTTACCTCTGCTATCACACTACCGTAGAAAACTCTCGCGCCAACACCCACGGGCTTTCCGAAGGCCTTGCGCATACCGTCTTGAAGTCTGTCGGCTCCCGCGAAAGCCATCATCTTATTCTCTCTGATGACGTGATGAGGGTATTGCCTAACCATGAAGAAGTACTTGTCCTCTCCAATGTACTTGCTTAAGTATTTATGAGCCATGACTCTAGCAGCTTCAAGCCCGTTATGCCTCAGTATAGCGTTCTCTAAAGAAATCAGCTCAACGACTAATTCGTAATCCCCGTGGGGGTTGCCCATAACGAACTTGCTTATCTTAGGTTGTGGTATGCCGTCTATGTATTCCTTCCTCGTGTACGGGGGCTTATGCATGTCTTTATAGCATCTAGCAGGTCTTAACGGCACTCTCTATCACCAAAGATTACTGAGTTGAAGGTTTTTAAGTATGTGTACCCCTCGACCTCAGCTGGAACACCACCTTCTTCAACACCCTATATAAAGCCCCACACTCAGGGTTTCTAGGGTTGGCTCTAAACAAGATGTTCTTGAATGCTCTAACACCCTTATCGTCATCGAGCAACTTACTCAACTCCTCCAATTCCTTCCTTAAAGCCCTCAACACGTTTTCCTCACACTCACTAATCTCGTAAGACTCCCTCATCGAAGCTCTGAGAACCTCGTACATGTAGATAGCTACAGCGTGCGACAAGTTGAGTACGTTGTAGTCGGTCCCCGTGTCCAGCGTAGATACTAAGTCACACTTATCTAATTCCTCTCTTTTAAGACCTACACTCTCCCTACCAAAGACTAAAGCCACCTTACCGGATTTAGGTAAGACGTAGCTTAAGAGGTAGGGAGGTAGTGACTGCCTTAACACGTCTGACTCTAAATCAGCTATTGAGGTAGTGCATATAGATAACCTAACGCCTGAAAGACATTCCTCAACACTAGACTTAACGACCACGTTACTCAGTAACTCAGCACCCCTCGCGGCAAACTCCCTAACCTCAGGATCACCTAAATCAAACTGAGGGCTAACTACACATAAGTCGTTAATACCGAAGTTTCTGGCAAGTCTTAATATGAAACCCATATTAATTCTTCCTTCAGGGCCAACCACCACTAACCTAACATCTGGCTTAGTCAATACACTACCCATAAAATCAAGTACTCAACGCTTAAAATACGTATTACGCGCTACTCCCGCACCCTCAAAGAGCACTTTCAGCTCTGATTCAGGGCGTTACCGCGTGCGGGGGATCTCAGCTCTCACAGTGGTTTCCTCGCCCGGCTTAAGTACTATGAGCTCTGCCGCGACACCAAATTCTATCAAATAACGTTTGAATTCTTCCGGCGTCCCCTTCAACACTGGGAAGGTACCGTAATGCATCGGGATGACGTACTTAGGGTTCAGGAGGCTTGCGGCATACGCGGCTTCCCTAGGTCCCATAGTGAAGTGTCCTCCGATCGGTAAGAGCGCTACTAACGGTTTATATAGCTCGCCGATGAGCTTCATCTCGTAAGTTAATCCTGTGTCGCCAGCATGATATACTGTATTCCCTAACTTACTTATTAAGACACCTGTCGGTGTTCCCTTACCGCTAGAGTGGAGTGCTGGGGTCAATACTACCTCGAAGCCCTCCCCCAAGTCTATAGGCCCTCCTATGTTGCCTCCGATAGCTCTCTGCTCGCTACCTAGTTCTTCAGCTATGTTTGAAGCTAGCTCATATATTGCTACTGCCTTCGAGCTAGGGCAGTTCCTCAATATTTCAAGAGCGTTACCTACATGATCCCCGTGATCGTGCGTCACCACTATGAAGTCCCCACATATCTGATTCAACTTCTTCTCAGGAGATACGGGGTTTAATATCCATGGATCTACTAGGAAGACCTTACCAAACATCTCTATCCTGAAAGCCGCGTGACCGAACCACTTAATCTTTATATCGTACATTTAACACACCTTAAATAATATTACTTAACAAGATCTAAAATATCTTCACGCAGTGAAGAACGACGTGCTAGACTGGTTCGCGATTCGTCGATGGTCTCGTGGATTACCATATTATTTTATGCTCACCCTAACATATTTAGAGTGGTGTTGAAAACGAGTGACGCGGAGTTCATGGAAGCGTATCTGAGGGCTGGTGAGATAGCTTATAGGGTTAAGAAATCTGTTGCCTCGTTGGTTAAGCCTTCCACCAGACTACTCGATTTAGCTGAGAGGGTGGAGGAGTTAATAAGGT
Organism: uncultured Desulfurococcaceae archaeon; assembly: GCA_964636755.1. Taxonomy (GTDB): domain Archaea; phylum Thermoproteota; class Thermoprotei_A; order Sulfolobales; family NBVN01; genus Zestomicrobium. The sequence goes on along the minus strand of CAZWSU010000005.1, from coordinate 16,737 downwards.
CTTTTGGTGGTGAGCCTGCTTTCCCAACCAACATATCAGTTAATGAAATAGCTGCTCACGACACTCCCTACGTAGGGGATTCCAGAGTGATTACTGAGGACTCCCTAGTTAAGATTGACTTAGGAGTTCACGTGGACGGGTTCATAGCTGACACAGCAATCACGGTAACCCTCTCAGATAAAGCGATTAAGTTAGTTGAAGCTACTGAGGAAGCTTTACATAAAGCGTTGACTTCCTTAAGTCCTGGAGCACCTATAAACGCTGTGGGGAGAGTCGTGGAGGCAGTCGCTAAGAAATACGGGTTTAACGTGATCAAGAACCTGACGGGCCACTCTCTAGACAGGTACTTAATACACGCTGGTGAGGTCATCCCCAACCACTTCACTAGGCTAGCACTGGGTAAGTTATCTAAAGGTAGAGCATACGCTATAGAGCCTTTCCTAACCCCAGGTAAGGGCTACGTAGAGGAAGTAAGGTCCTCTACCTACATATATGCGTTAAACACCGGCTTCAAAAACAAGCATGTCACGGAGGAAGAATCTCTCCTAATAAAAACCATATACGGGAAGTTTAAGACCCTCCCACTATGTGAGAGATGGCTTGTAAAGGAATTCAGCGATTTAAGTAGGTTGCGGGCACTACTTCAGAGCCTGGCAAGGAAATCAGTGCTTACAGCATACCCTGTCTTAAAGGAAGTGAGTGGTAATCTAGTAGCTCAGTTCGAGGAAACAATTCTGGTAAGTGGTGATAGAGTCATAATCACGACTAACCCGGAACTAAACAAATGAGCTACTTCCGCTGAGTAGCTCCCCCTATAGGAGAGCGGCTCGGTCATAGATTGTTAAACGAAAAATATAAATGTTTTAAGACTTAGGTTAGTGTGGTAGGTCGGGGTGTGAGTGAGTGGATGGGGTTCAGGACTGGACTTCTATGCTGATAGCTATCCTAATACTATCTTCCTTCATACTTAACTTCACAGACATACCGCAGAGGATTCAGTTCACGCGGTATTCCTCTGTTGTGAGGAGAAAGCTTATGGAGTTAATAGAGTTTGAGGAGGAGGGTAGGAGGAAGTCGATAAAGTATTTGAAGGACATGAACTTACCTAACCCGAAAACCCTCATAGACGATTTTGTTGATAATTTCTTCATGATATTCCCTGTTGAGAGGGAACCTATTGACGTGATAAAGAGGTTAAAGCATTTGCTGAGAACTCGTGACGAGGCTGTTAAGAGGTACGTCCTAGATAAAGTCCCTAACGTCTCAGAGGTTGATAGGCAGAAGATTGAGGTATTGCTAGAACTCAATTCCGTACTCACTTACATAAACAAGGTAGTGAAGCATTATTACAACCTAGGCGTTAAGTTTAATGACTGGATTATGATGATGCAGCTAGCTCTCCAGATAAACCAGATAGTCAGGCTAGCTAAAGCATATAGAGATGCCATAGATTCATTCGGGGTGGGCGCGCCAATAGGGGATGGTGCCGGCGCCTTAGTCGCTAGGATGCTCTTAAGCGACACTTCCGGAGCCTCTGAGATAGCTCCGGAGACCGTCTTGTACGAGACCTCATTTGAGGGTAGGAAACTCTACGTGATAAAAGCTAAGGGTCCAGGACCCACGGTAGGGTGGCCTGGCGAGGCGCTAGAGAAACTCGTTGACAGTCTAGAATGCAAGATCTCTAGGATAATAACAGTTGACGCAGCCTTAAAACTCGAGAGCGAGAAGAGTGGTGAGGTAGCCTACGGTGTTGGAGCAGCCATAGGTGATTTAGGACCTGAGAAGATAGCTATGGAGAGAATAGCTTCTAAGTGTTCAGTACCGCTAGATGCGGTAGTAATTAAGATGAGTAACGAGGAAGCTATAAACACCATGACTAAGCAAGTCTACGAGGGTGTTGTGAGAGCAGCTGAAATTGTCAAGAACACAATACTTAATAAGACGAAGGAGGGCGACGCAGTAGTAGTCGTAGGGGTAGGCAATACACTAGGCATAGAATGAGGTGATGAGTGTGTTGCTGGAATTAGATCCTCTCTACATACTCCTCATAGCCATAATCGTTTTTCTCTCATCTTACCTGTTGGTCTCTTACCTGAGAGAAACCTCAACTCAGAAGAAAGAGGAGAAAGGCAAGATAGTCACTATAAAGAAGTGCCTCAACTGCAATTACGTGTTGAATAAGCCGTATGACAAAGGAGACTACATAGGTAGGAGAGGGGAGAAATGCCCTAAATGTGGCGGAGAAATGATGATCACCGCAATATACCTTGAGACTCCGTCACAGCCTCAAGCAACCATTTCATGAACTGTTATCCTCAGAACATTCTTTAAGTATGTGATCACGCACCACATAATAGATATCTCCTGAAACCTCCTCACATTTAATCCCTTTGATATGGAATGAGATTGCTTTAAGAAAGCCTTCTACCATAGAACCTTCAACACGAAGTAGGAAATCGCTTAACCGAAGCCACTCAGACCAACACACCTCCACATTACCTACGTGAAGACACTCACTCTTAGGGAAGCAGTAAGGCAGGGCAGGCAAATCACCCACTATCTCAGCGGTGCCGTCATCGCCGCATACCGCAACAATCTTAACAAATTCTTCTACTACATACTCAGCAACCTGAACCATTCACTCCACCGTAAACATACATAGCTTAAAACTGAAAAATCCTTATTAAACGATGAAAACTAAGTATTTCGCAAAACACTGCAAGACAATGAAAAGGATTAAAAACGTGTTACCATATTATATAGGGCCTGTGAGTAGCGGGACTTAACTAGATGATGAAGGTTGAAAGCGATGATTGAATGATTTAAGGCTGGGGACTGATCCAAAAACATTATTTGACGCGATCCCATAACCCTTCCTTAACCCTAATTTAAGGACCCGGAAATTATCTTAGGGGCGTTCAATGGGTAAAGCTATAGTTATTTCCGGGACTCCCGGAGTTGGTAAGACGTTGGTTGCGACCCGGCTTGCGTCTAGGTTAGGTCTTAGCTACATAAACTTATCAGATCTGGTTGTGAGAGAATCCTTATATATTGACGTAGACGAGGTTAGGGGTTCTCTAATAATAGATGAGGATCGCTTAGTAGGTAGGCTTACCGAGTTATTGAGCGAGAGTGAATCCGACGTTATCGTGGATAGTCACTACGGTGAGGTAATCCCTGACGAGTTTGTTAGGACAATATTCGTGCTTAGGCTAAGTCCGATCATACTGTACGAAAGGCTTACTTCAAGAGGATGGGATAAGGAGAAAGTGAAGGAGAATGTGGAAGCTGAGATACTGGGTATATGCACTTACAACGCTTTAAACGAGCACCCAGAATCTAAGGTTTGTGAGGTAGATGTAACTAATAAGGAAGTCGATGAGGTAGTGGAGGAAATTGTAAACGTGCTCAACAACGTTAAGAAGTGCGAGGTATGGGTTGACTGGCTATCTAACGAAGCACTGAAAGATTTCATTACCAGGCTCCTTAGCACCTCCCAGCACTAACTCGATGAAACTAGTTAAGGGTCTATTTTTAAAGACTAACCGAATAATATCTGTCGGTGCTTCAAGTGGAGTTGCGTGAGGGCTTGCTACGCGACGAGTGTACGGTAACAAACATACGTAAGTCGCTAATACCTGGGATCGTAATAGTTTCTTTAGACTGTCAAGGAAGTAAAGTCGAGTTTGACGTGCTGAAGGAATTGCTAGTTGTTTCAGAGGGTGGTAAGACAGAGTATACCTTAAGCAGAGAGAAACCAGAATATGACGAGAAAAAAGACTTTGTCGCGTGGGGTTACGTGATAAGCAAGAAAAACGTGGAGGCAACCCCGCCTAAGCAAAAACTGATTGTGTCGTTATGGGGCTACATGGTGATGATAGAATCTAGCGAAAACATTAATATTTGCTTCAACCTAATGGATAAGGTCTACTTCAAACTAAAGCATTCGTGACGCACGTTCTACTAGTAAAACAAAAGAGTTAAACAAACACTGACTCAGGAAAGGTATTTAGTCTGAGTTAAGAAGACCTCGATCACTGGGACCCTTAAACCCTACCCACTACCTTCACCCTATCCAGCCTAGGCTTCGATAGCGCTTTGCCACACCCAGGGCACCTACTACCTACCTTACTGAAGAGCTCGTCCGGCGTCGGCACACCAAAACTATCTTGTCCGACAGACCTAAACACGAAGAGAGTTTTGCCGCAGGAACCACACTTATATATGACCGGCATAAGAGTCCCTATTAGACACTATATTACTTGAGCAAATAACAACATGCATACTAAATACAGGTGAGTATTACTCACTTTAAGTGTCTAGCATCAATAATACATGGATGAAAGAATTAAAACAGGGCATGAGAGTATTACTTTAACTCTAAAACACATCTAAACCACCTTCATACGGAGTTTTACGAATCAAGACGAGATTCACGGCAAAAACTAACTCTAGACCTTCACGATCCACTACTGAGAACAACTTTCTCTTACCTTAATCTCATTTGTTCGGAATTAGATAGAGCTTCATGTATTTCTCCGCTACGTACGTATTCTTGAATATCTTCCTAGCTTCACTCAGTAAGTCATCGATGTTCTTATATCTAGGTGATATATGGTAAAGTATGAGTGTTTCAGCACCGCATCTTAGAGCTGTTTCGGATGCTTGAATAACTGTTGAGTGCTTATACTCACGGGCTTTGTCGCTCATATCACTACCGAAGGTTGAATCATGTATTAATACCTTCACGTTTTTACATGCCTTAATAACGTTATCTGAAGTTGTAGTATCTGAAACGTAGCATACGCTGATAGCATCAGAAATATCTACTCTATAAGCCAACGTAGGTATTGAGTGCTCAACCCAGAAAGCTCTTATTTTGAAAGGTCCTTCGATGAGGGTCTTACAGCAATCTGTTCTCACAACACTTACCTTACTTTCTGAGTTGCGGGTCGATTCCCTGAGTGGTTCTATGAAATCATCGCACCCCTCGCACACCTTACTTTCCTCACTAACCTCATTGATCACTAACTCATACTCTGGGTAGAAGTAGAGGTACTCAAACGACTTAATTAAGTAGGTTCCCAGCCCTGCAGGACCGATTATTAAGAGTGATGTGGTGATATTCGCTAAAGACCTTGATTGAAGGAGGGGTATCAAGCCTAAAACATGGTCTCCGTGCATGTGAGTTACTAAGATTGGGTTTACGGACGCAACGCTCTTACCAACTTCTAGGAGTCTGTGCTGCGTCCCCTCACTAACGTCTAGGAGCAAGTTCTTTCCGCCGTAACTAATTAAGACGGAAGGCATTTCGTCACTACCTGGATAAGGTCCTCTAGAACCTAGGAACGTCACTATCACCGGATTCATTCCTTCCTCACCACGAAAATATCTCTGGTTAGGGATCCGTGAACCCAGTTAGGGATTCTCTCAACGATCGTGAATCCCGCGTCAATAATCATTTCCTCAAGAGGCATATCTATCCTCTGAGCGAAAACCATATAGCCGCTCTTCCTCAACACCCTGTAACTCTCTCCTAGAAAGCACTTCATTAAGTTGATTAAGTCCATGTCCGCGGGCTTACTCATGCGACCGTACGGGGGATCAGTAGCTATGGCGTCAACCCTATCTAACGGGATATGGCAAGCATCACCGCCCACCACCTCAGGAACACACCCGTAGTGAGCCAAGTTTCTAGCAGCGCCCTCAGCTAGCTTAGGATCTACCTCTACGCCAACATATCTCAAGCCTACGGAACAAGCTTCCAGTAAGAAGCCCCCCGCACCACAAAAAGAATCTAAGATAACGTGTCCCTCCCTAACGCTAGCTCTGCTCAAGTTTACGAAGACTCTAGCCATGTACGGGGTCATAGTGCCTGGCGAGTAAAAAGGCCTTTCAGCAGGTTCACGCGCTCTGTAAGATCTTAAATCCCTCTCATAAGTTCTTAAACCTACCACAACACACCCCTCCGAAACTATGATGTCCAATCTCTTACTCCCCCCTCTACATAAGCTCTCGGACAACTCGTTCACAACTCTTAACACGTCTTCATAACTTACTTGACTCCCGTACTGCTTCACCCTTCTGAAGTTCACGTAGTCGTAACCCCCGTGAAAGCATACGTCAGAATCTCTTAGAACCCTCTTAATGCCTTGAACTCCGTCAACAACCTCTGAAACCCCTAGCAAGACGCCGGCATACTTACTTAAGACAGTCCTACTCAAGACGTCCTCCAAGGGCTCAGAACTATCAACTATAACGACCTGATCTAGGTGAGCCACGAGCTTATACCCTACTCTCTCAGCCTCCATCACTGCCCTCAACTCAAGTAACGGCAACTCCCTGTGCTCACCGGAAAGATAAACGTAGTAAAGCATTTCCTCTCTAGAGATTCATTATCGAGGAGTTTATTAAACTTGCTATCTACTTAGGTTAACGAATCCTCTAAACTAAGCCTCTTAATAGACTCAGCAAGCTCCTCCGACACATCAAGATACTCTATTAAGTTACTCGTTAATCGCTGTCTCACAGTATTCAACACCACCACCTTATTAACTCCTGAAAGCCTCAGCTTATTTAGCGCGTCACTCACGAAAAGCCCGTGCGACGCTAGAACGTAGATCTTGCGAACACCACTACTAACTAAGTACTTAGCGATGTTAGCTATTGTACCGCCAGTGCTTATTATGTCATCAATTATGACGGCGTTAACCCCGGTTACGTCCAGATCCTCTGGTAGTTGATGGGTGACATCCCCCGTTACCCTATCCCTGACCTTCTTAATCGTCACGTAATCCTTACCGAGGAACTCCGCTATCAGCCTAACCCTCCTCGACGCACCGACGTCCGGAGCTACGAGTATGTAAGGCTCTCCCACGTTGTTCTTTATGTACTGCCCGAACGTCTTAACAGGTAATACGTTAATGATTAAATCGTTGAATTCCTCTAAGAGCTTTTCACTATGTATGTCCACGACCAACAATTTCTTAAGACCCACACACTTCATTATCTTAAGAACCGCTCTCCCACTAACCACCTCCCAACTCAAGAACTCCTTATCTTGCCTGCCGTAAGCTAGGTACGGCATCAATGCGTACACCTTGCTGAGACCCTTTGAGGATAGCAGTTCTATTGAAAGGAATAATTCAAGCAAGGAACGATTCTGGTCAGGGTATGAAGTAAGCACCAGCAATACCTCATCCTCCCCGGAAATCTCCGGGAACCTCAAGTAAGACTCTCCGTCCGGGAAGACCTTGTAAACAACTTCGGAATACTTGAACCCGAGGAGGTTCGCAAGCCCACGTCCTAAACCCGGGTCTGAAGGCAGTGAAATTACTAACACCTAACCCACCACATAACATATCGAGAAAGAACTTCTAAAGCTTTTAGACCTCCTCAAGTAGGTTTAGTTGTTCTGGATCACGCGCCCCTCCCACGAGACAGGAGGAGATAACTTATTAGATGTGAAAACATGTTTAACGACGAGTGAGTGATCAGGTGATTTTGTGTTGGGAAGGCCTGACCTAAGCAAGCCTTGGGTTAGAACAGCTAAGTATTGGAGAAGGCTAGGCGATAATAAGGTGGTTTGCGATCTGTGCTATAAGAGGTGCCCCATAAGTGACGGGGGTTACGGTGCTTGCGGTGTTAGGTATAATTCTGGCGGAACCCTCTACACCTTGGTGTACGGTCTCCTCACGGCAGCGAACTTAGACCCCATAGAGAAGAAACCCCTATCCCACTTCTATCCAGGCTCTCTAGTATTCTCCATATCCACCGCTGGATGTAACTTTATGTGCATGTTCTGCCAGAACTGGACATTAAGTCAGTCTAGGAGAAACGAGATTTTCGGCGACTTCATGACTCCTGAGGAAGTAGTTAAGGAAGCTGTTAGGGAGGGGGCTGACGGAATTAGCTACACCTACAACGAACCAACGATCTTCTACGAGTTCATGATAGACACCGCCACACTAGCTAAGAAAGAAAACCTTTTTAACACTATGGTAACTAACGGGTACATCACTACTGAAGCCTTAGAAGAACTTACTAAGTTTCTCGACGCCGCCACAGTTGATTTCAAGGCTAGCGCTAACAAAGAATTCTACAGGAGGTTCATGGGGGTGCCTGACCCGGAACCTATCTACGAGACTATTAGCTACATGAGGAAGAAAGGGGTTTTCGTTGAAGTAACTAATCTCGTCGTGCCTAAGTATGGTGACAGCGTTGAAGACCTCAGGAAGCTGGTTAGGAAGCTCGTTGAGGTAGTGGGTGATGACGTCCCCTTCCACCTACTCAGATTCTACCCACACTACAGAATGAGTTACTTACCTGAAACACCCATCAAGACTCTCGAGAAGCTTGCTGAGGTAGCTAAGAGCGAGGGTTTAAAGTATGTGTACTTAGGTAACGTGCCAGGACATCATATGGAGAACACGTATTGCCCTAACTGCGGGGAGCTCTTAATACGCAGGTATGGCTTCTACGTGACTGAATGGAGGTTAACCAAGTCTAATAAGTGTCCTAAGTGTGGCTACGCAGTAAACGTGGTCGGTGACCTGAAACGAAAGAGTATCCCATGGTTTTAAAATTTGTAGTAGTTGCTTAAATATTGATCTGAGTCTTGAGTGCGGGGTGTGTTAATGTATTTTGTGATCGTCGCCGGACCCGCTGGTTCAGGCAAGTCCACATTCGTTTCAGCACTAGCTCAGTGGATGGAGCTTAATGGTCTAGACGTGGTTAGAGTTAACTTAGATCCGGCATCCGAGGTCTTGCCTTACGTTCCTGACGTAGACGTGAGGAATTACGTCACGACGCGTGATTTCATGGTGAAATACAGTCTCGGCCCTAACGGCGCTCTAGTGTTGAGTGTTGATTACTTAATTAATTACGTTAGCGATTTAAGGAAGGAGATAGATGAGTTAGGCGGTAATTACGCGATCATAGATCTCCCCGGGCAATTAGAGATAGTTGCTTTTAGGAGGTTAGGACCTATAGTTCTGAGGGAGCTGGTTAAGAATAGCAGGTCTGCGACAGCCTTCATACTAGACTCACACATGGCTTCCAACCCACACTCAAGCTACTCAGCACTCCTACTAGCACTCTCAACAATGTATAGGTTAAGACTCCCCCTAGTCTTAATATTGAATAAGATAGACTTAATAACAAGCCAGCAAAAATTCAGAGACTTGGAGAGTCTGAGCTCTAGGCTCTATCTCCTGCGCTTACTGAACGAGGACTACAGCTGTATCTCGGCAAGTAACGACGCGTTCTTCATAAGCCTGGAAGTCGGGGAGTCACTCTGCAACATATTTAAGGAAATCTTTAAGGAAGTAGTCTCAGTATCTTCTAAAGAGATGTGGGGTGTTGAAGACGCTTACGCCTCACTTCAGAGAGTCTTAATAGGGGGCGAAGACTTCGTAACGGAGGAGTATAGTGAGGGGCCTCCGCACAGCGATTAATCACTAAACAGCTACAAATCCGCTAGAAGCTAAATAAGATAGTCCCAACCTAAGTAGCTGAGCTTTCAGTTATTTAACCAAATAATGGGTGAGCACAGCTTTTAAATCTGTGTTTTAGACTAATATCTGGGGGTTAATCAGAATGAGTAGTGTGAGGGAATATGTGGAGGAAGTAATTAATAAGGCTAGAAGTGAGGGAAGGACTAAATTACTGGAGCATGAAGCCTATGACGTTCTAGCAAAGTATGGTTTCCCAGCACCTAAGTTCGGCTTAGCTAATTCTGCTGAGGAGGCTGTCAGACTATCTGAGGAGATAGGTTATCCTGTCGTTTTAAAGATCGTTAGCCCCGACATAGTTCATAAATCGGATGTAGGCGGTGTTAAGCTTAACTTAAACTCTAGTGATGAGGTCCGCAAGAGTTTCGATGATATATTACGTAACGTGAAAACTAGAGCCCCTGAAGCCAAGATAACCGGTATCTTGGTTCAGGAAATGGTTCCTCAGAGTCTTGAAGTCATAGTAGGAGCTACTAGGGATCCCACCTTTGGACCGGTAATCTTGTTTGGTCTCGGCGGCATATTCGTCGAGGTTTTGAAGGACGTGAGCTTCAGGATAACACCTTTAACGAGGTATGACGCGGAGACCATGCTCACGGAAATTAAAGCTGCTAAGATACTAGACGGCTACAGAGGAACGCCGCCGAGAGATAAGGAAGCCATAATAGACATAGTGTTGAAGCTTGCTAAGTTCATGGAAGAACATGAGTCAGTTACTGACGTAGACCTCAACCCGGTAATGGTTTTCGAGGTAGGTAAGGGGGCTAAGGTAGCTGACGCTAGAATACTGATAAGGTAATCTTAGTTGAGTACAGAAGAATTAATCAAGAAAATAGATGACTTAAGAGAAGAAATAAAGACCCTCAAAAATCAGAGACTAGACTTAGTAAACAAGCTCAGGGAGGTAAACGCGGAGAGAGGTAAACTAAGAGAAGAATTAACTAATATCAAAAACAGACTAGGGAATGTCTGGGAAGTAAAAAATAAGCTAAAAGAGGAAAGAGATAGACTAATAACACAGAGAAGGGAAGTCTTAAGTAAGTTAAGGGATGTGAGGAACAAGCTGATCAGCATCAGAGAAAACGTGAATAACTTCAAGAGTAGCACTCCTCACTCTATGAATAAGATCAAGCAAGAGATAGAAAGACTTGAATGGAGGATAATAACTGAGTCTCTACCTATAGAGGTAGAGAGTAAGATAGTCAGGGAAATAGCTAGGCTAGAGGAAGAGTTAATGAAGATAGTTGAGGGAAGAAAACTCCTAGAAGAATACAAGGAAGTTAAGGCAGAGTATCAAAGCTTGAAGATACTGCTAGATGATCTAAACAACAGAATAAGCGAGATTACAGAAAAAATAACGTCTCTGAGAGAAAAGGAACGTAAACTCAAGGGAGAACGTGATTCTTTGAGGAAGAGGCTTGATGAATTGATAAAAGAGTTAATGAGCGTTAAGGCTAGCTTAGACCAGTTAAACACCTCTATCAACTCTAAAGTTGAGGAACTGAGAGCTCTTCAAGAAGAGTTAAGGAATCTTAAGACTAGCTTAGCTAAGAGTAGGGAGAAGGAAATCCTGGATAAAAAGAAAAACGAAGTAGAGAGGAAGATGAAGGAAACCAAGAGATTGACTTTAGATGACCTGAAAATATATTACGGGGAAATAGAGGAGAATCCCTAAAAGCGCTCACACCCCACATACTTAACCTTTTTAAGGATAAACCTAACAATAAAAACTAGGTGTGATTGGATGGTTAAGGCATCAAGCGGGTACAGGCACAGGACGAGGAAGTTGCTAAAGAAGAGTGTCAGAGAGCGGGGCTCCGTACCCCCCTTAAGTACCGTCGTGAGAGAGTATAAGGAAGGCGATAAGGTATGTATAGTGCCCAACCCAGCCATACAAGACGCCTTACCGCATAGGAGGTACGTGGGTAAGGTAGGGGTTGTAGTAGGTAAGAGGGGGAGAGCTTACATAGTTGAGGTCTACATAGGTGATAAGAAGAAGACTTTAATTACGTACCCCGAGCATTTAAGGCCTGTTAGTGCGTGAGATAGATGAAGATAGTATCTTCTCGTAACGTCGCTTACGCTGAAATACAGAAAATGATTGAGGAATTAGCTGAGAGAGGAGTAGAGCTTGAGAGCATAGAACTACGTGTTCTAGACTACCTCCGAAGATTCAACAAATGCAGGAGGGCTGGCGAGTTAGTTGAGGAACTTGGGAAACGAGGTTTCAGCGAGATAACCTCGGTTATGATAGCTAACATAGTCCCGAAAGACTTGGAAACCCTTAAAATACTCCTAAATTTCGAGAATAGGAATTACGAAGAAGAATTCCTAAACGAAGTTCTTAAGACAATCAGCGAGTACTGTAGCGAGTAGGGTTCTTGGAGGTATTATTAATGGGGTTTAAAGGACCTGTTAGCGGGGATAGGAGAGTTTCCCGTGAAGACTTCGCGATAGTTCTTGATTTCATGCCGGGCGGTAATCCACTGGACCAGCACCACCCATCACATAAGAATAAACCCCTCGCGCAAGCACTGGGAACCACCTACTTCACTCTACTAGAGTTTCACCCTAAACCAGGGGTTACGGTAGCTCAGGGCGAGAAGGTATGTGTTAGCTTCAGGTTTCGTGAATTGAGGGATAAGGTAGGGTATGTGTGGGGAGAGTCGATACGTTACGATGACTTAACAGCGGTAGCTAAGTCTTACCTTCCGGAGGCGGTCAGGTCTGCAGTGCTTGATTTAGAGAAAGTATTCGTGACATTCTTTAATATCGCTGCGCCAGTAACTATAAAACTGCATTCACTGGAGTTAATACCCGGCATAGGTAAGAAGACCATGTGGGTAATACTTGAAGAAAGAAAGAAGCCCTTCGAATCCTTCCGAGATCTCCAGAACAGAGTTAAGATACCGGATCCTGTGGGCTTAATATCTGAGAGGATCTTAAGGGAGATTAAAGGAGAGGAGAAAATGTATTTGTTTCTTGAGCCACCCCCGGGAGTTAAGGACGCTATAGTTCTCGGCTATCTCCACAGGATATATTCTATGCTGGGCTACGAGTAGTGAGGAATTCCTCAGTCCTGCGCGGGCAAATCACCCATCATACCTTTCGAGCTTCATCATCCTTGCTGTTAATCGCTTAGCTGAGACCGATAGTCTTGCGGTACTTAAACTTATAAGTTTTAAAGACTCCTTACCTCATGTATATTAAGTAAATCTGCTGTTTAAAATCATGGGATGGTGTTCTAGCTTGGGTAGGTACGTTGTAGGTATCACGGGGAGTAGTGGGATTATTTACGGGTTAAGACTTACAGAAGTTTTAAGCTCTTCAGGACATGAGGTTCACGTGGTTTTAAGTAGGGAGGCTAAGCTAGTGTCTGCTGACGAATGCCTTAACGAGGACGCGTTGATGAGCTTGTTAGGGAAAATCGCGTCACGTGTTCACGATGAGTATGATTTCACTGCACCCATAGCTTCGTCATCATACCTGGTCGATGGGACTATAGTGATTCCCTGCACCCTCAAGACGCTTGGTGAGATAGCTAATTCAATACAATCAACACTGATTAGTAGAGCAGCTCTCAATTCGCTTAGGTTGAAACGCCCGTTAATAGTAGTTGTACGTGAGACCCCACTATCCACTATAGACTTAATCAACATGCTTAAGATCTCTCTGAGTGGCGGGGTAGTTATGCCTGCCTCACCAGCTTTCTACGAGAAACCACAAACTATTCAAGACTTGGTAGACTTCATAGTAGGTAAGGTTCTCGACGTGCTAGGCTTGGAAAACAACCTCTATAAAAGGTGGGAAGGTCTTAAATCTACTCAAGGAACAAGTCTTTGCGCCCGCTTTTACGAGCTAGTAAGTTCTTGAGCTTCTCATCTATCTTTGCTTCATCTAATTCCTTAATGAATTCCCTCTCATCCTCCCTGAACTTAACGGCAAACGCACACTTACCGTCAGGTAATAACGCTTTTCTCTCGCAGTACGCGAATTGACACTTATATCCTAGGCACGTATCACCTATCCACCTACACATAGCTACCTTCTGCACGTGACCCTTAACAACCTTATTTACTACCACTAATGAGTTCTTAGAACACTTGAAGAAAGGACAGAGAGTGTTGCACTTATCTCCTAGAGGGAGTGGTTTTAACTCCTCCCTCATTAATTTCTGCTCTTCACCGCCGTAGTGTCTCTCAGGCTTTCTAGCCCAGCTACGTCTTTCATCATACGATGATCGATGCTTGTCCGGGTAACTCAACAGGCTCACCGGTTATTCTCGCTAACCCTATATAATCTATGGTTTAAACCATTTTAAAGCTACATAGGTAATGAGTCCTGACTGGTGGGTTACGGCTAGTATTAAGTCTTTCCTCACGCTGTGTGAAAGCCTACCCCAGCTAATTAAGTCACCGGGCTCTACGACCTGACCGTACTTAAGCACCTTCACTAAGTAGGGCGCGTGTTCCAGCCCGGGCCTCGTCTTATATAAAGCGAAGTCAGTTCCGTACTTAAGCGCTGACCTAATGGTGAAGCCGAAGTCCTTGAATTCCCTATAATTCTTGTATAAATCCTCGAACTCAGGTAAGCGAGTCTCGCACACAGCCTTAAACTCTTCAAGACTTAATGTCTTACCGTCCTTGAAGATCTTCAATACTCCTTTCTCCATGAGATAATAAGCTTCTATAAGTGACAGCTCTAGAGGTCTGTTAACTTCTTCCTCAGTTCCTTTAGGCTTCTTCACGCCGACGGGTTTCCCGATGAAACTCGCGTCAAAAATACACCTAGCTAAATCCACGTCAAAAACTATTACCTTAGACCCTATTAGGTAAGCGTCCCCACTACCGCAATTCCTGAGTCTCCTATCTATGGAGTGAGATGAGCCTGAGATCAGACCCCACCTTCTTGAGAATGTCTGCAGAGTCTTCGAGCTTATCCGTCAACTCCTTAAGTAGGAGGAGAGCACCTACATCATTAGAGTAATTCCTTATTATCTCCGAGCCTAACTCCCTGTATATCTCGTCAACGCTATTCTCTAAAGTCACTTCCCTCTGGTAAAGCTCCTTAACGACTTTAGAGTTGCTTAACTTGTTTAACATATCTATCACAATGCTCATCATCTCCGTGAGCTTCCTCATAACAGAGTCTAGATATACGTACATATTGTCAGGCATCTTCTCAAACCCCTTAGTAACTAAGAGTAAGGCTCTGTTCGCGGCCGCCTCCCCGTGCTCAGCCAGCCTTATGATATTCTGTATTATGCCAACGTATAGGTTCTCCATAGGCAGAGCAGGTGAAACCCTGACAACATACTCAAACAGGTTTGCACCTCCCTCCTCCACCTCATCCTTTATTAAGCGTATCCTACCGTATATCTTCTCAACCCCGGTCTTATTCAGGTCATCTAATTCTTTGAGGAGGTTTTGAAGTTCTTTGAAGAGATCCGTAGACTTCCTCATCAAAGCTACTAACTGTTCCGCGATAGCTGACTCAGCTATGCTCTCCCTCTCGCCGCGTTCAGGTATCTCGTCAAGTCTTATACTCTCTTCAGTCAAGCTCCCACCGTTTACACTTCTACTAATAATTCGTAACGTAAATTATAATAAATACTTCGATACGGTGGAGAACACTCAAACACTGGGCAGAATTTTCAAGACCCTTGAAGCCACGTTGCTTAAGTCTCTAAGCTTAGTTAACTCATCATCTATGAAGCTCGCCTCATCCCGCATACCCTTCTCAATAAGGTGTGTTCTAAGATCTGTTAATATGTCTTCCTCGTCATTCACAGACACTAAAACGACGAAAGTTATTAAAGTTCGCATGTAGTCTGCAAACTCTCTACGTATTTCCGAAGACTCACACAACTCAATACTTTTCTTCAGGTTACTCCTAGTCTTACTAATCTTGATTACGTAACTTTTCACTACCTCGTAAGAAGTCCTCCCGTTAAGAAAATCCTCAGCTAGTTCTCTTAACCTAGCTAACTCCTTATTTCTCCTTAACGTATAATCTTCTAACTTCTTAAATATGAGTGAGTCCTCCATTAAGCAGACCTCAGAGTAACCATGGAATTATCGGAGATGCCGTTCTTCCGCATGAAATCCGCGTTAGCCCAGATCTCACCCTCCGGGAGGTCTTCAGAAATTAAAACTCTTAACGTGAACTTCTTCCCTGAGACAGATATCTGAGCCGTATCTTTAATACCTAACTCACTAGCTAACTTATTAGAAACATAGATAGTGTTTCCTGGAACGTCCTCCTTCAGCCTAATCCTAACTCTTTTCTCGGGAATTCTCCTAGCCCCCCTACCTAGCACCTCACTAGCTGGAGGTATTACAGCAACCAATTGCTTAATGTCTCTCTTCTGAGGTTGCTGCGGACCGCTACTCTCACTACTCAGTATATACCACCATAAGAATTAGTAATAGTTAAAAATAAATATTGAAAGAACCACCCTGAAATCAATGGTTAGGGTGTTAAGGTTATGAAGGTTGATTCCCTTAGTTCGCCAGCCCCCACGACTTAGGGTGTTTCTTCCGGATCTCGGGATTAGGATCTCTCAGTACGCGTCGGCGTCGGCATTAATTATTTGTTTTTACGTGCTTTAAGAACTACGAAGCCGGCATCTCGTTGAAGTCCTATTACTGGTTCCTCGGATACTTCCGGTATTCTCGGCTTATTCTTGATTAGTGTCGATACATATAGTTCTGGTTTGAACGCTGTTTCCTCCAGTAACTCTTCGACTTGGCTAACAGTGTAGAATTTAGCGTACTTGTAGAATTTATGTCCTTGCAGGGGGTCTGGGTTTCATAGGGGTTTATATGGTTTTATGTGAGCCCCTCTGCCCTTGGCTTCACAGCCCTCAGGGCTCCATTTCATCGGAGCCCATATCATGGGGCTCCACCCGTTCAGGGTGACCCCAGCCCATAGCTCTCCCCTCATCCACGTATTGGGTTCATTGCTGTGGGGAAGCCCCCACATCTTGGGTGTCTAGTTCTACTCTCATAATCTAGTACCCTCTTAGAGCTTATAAATACTTCACATAAAACAGCTCACATAAACCATCATAAATTTATATAAAGTCCGAAACAGTTACGAAGGGCACACACATGGACTTACCGACAACGTTTGCTTATCAGTCAATAGATCCTTTCAAAATACCTGTGGATTTCTTTATTAGAGAAGTGCATATAGTTCACGTAGAAAGAGATTACTCAAAGAA
>CAZWSU010000004.1:0-33374 GCA_964636755.1 uncultured Desulfurococcaceae archaeon | reverse complement strand
CCCCTGGAACCGGTAAGCACATATTCGGCGGCCGCTCTCCTGGCCTCGATTATTGAGGCGGCTGTGGGAATCCCCCAGTCAGCAACGTTCTCAGCAATTAATTCCTTGAGTTTATCGTTTTTCCTTCGCGCCCTATACTTCTCCACGAGCACCCAATTAGTCCCTCCAGATCCAGCCACGTCAAATATCTTGACCCCGGCCTCACTCAATTCTCTAACGACTTCATATGAGAGACCCTGCCCCACCTCCTTAATCATCAAGGGCGTGGAGAACTCCCTAGTATAGAGTCGTACCTTAGACATTAAGCCGCTGAAATCAGGCGTTCCCTCAGGTTGAGCGACTTCTTGAGTTAAGTTTAAGTGAACAGCTAAGGCGTCAGCGTTTATCATTTCTATCAACTTATTTATCTTATCCAAATCATACTTCACGAACTCGTGTGCCCCGATATTACCAATTACCGGGATATTCCTGGCATACTCTCTAACTACCCTGAAGGTCCGCTCAACTCCCGGATCCTCGATGGCAGCCCTCTGACTACCCACCCCTAAAGCAATTCCGTATTTCTCTGCAACTTCCGCGAGCTTACCATTTATTTCCTCAGTTCCTGGAGCTCCTCCAGTCATGCCAGTAATTATTAGGGGGGCCTTCAGGATTTTCTTAAGGAACAAAGTCTCTAGGTTGACCGTACCAAGCGGTATCTCGGAAGAAGCTTGATGAACTAGGAACACGTACTCAAACCACGTGGTGTTGGGACCCTCCACCCTCTCCTTCAGAACTACATCAACGTGTTCCAGCTTCCTTAAACACGACTCGTTATTTAAACCCATAAAACAGACCCTACTACATTCTTTCCTTTAAGAGCGTTTAATAAGTTATTCGGTATGAAACCATTAACCACATAGATCGTTACATCCTTAACGTCTAAAAGCAAAGGCTTTCTTAGCTTACTGAACATCCCCCCGGTAACGTCGGGGACCTCCCAGAAACTAGCCTCCTTTAGTGCGTCACTCAACCGCATATTACTTAAAACTCTCGCGTCCTTATAGAGCTTAGGATCCTTATCATACACGCCGTCAACGTCGGTAACGAAGATTACTTTCCTCAAGCTTAAAGACTTAGTCAAGTACCACACGATATCATCGCCTGAGAGGACTTTAGGTTCCTTGCTTGAGAGAACGACGTCACCGTAAAGAACCGGAACCACACCCGAACTCATAAGCCTCTTCACAACACTAAAATCGCATTCCCCGAAACCTATCCCCCAACATATTGATCTAGGCGGTATCCTGACCGCTGGTATCTCAGAAGCTAACAGAGTTTCAGTTACTAGGTGGTTAAGGAAGTCCATGTAAAAAGCTACCCTAGCAAAACACTGAGCATTCACATAACCTATCTCCTCAACACACTCTCTCACCAGCGAGTGACCGAAAGAACCGCCTCCGTGAACTAGCACGACCCCGCGACCACTGCCTCCACGTAGGAACTCAGATAGCTCTTCAGCAAGTCTTGACATGACGTCAGAACGTGTTGAGAAGGGCTCGCTTTTCCTCGTTATGACAGAGCCCCCCAGCTTGATCACTACACTCACTTAATAACCACCTCAGCACTGTAAGCCTTGTCGAGATCCGGGAATATAATCATTAACCCTTCTGCCTGAGGAGGCGTGACACCATATAGTGCATACCATAAAGCGTTATACAGTCTTAAGAAACCCCCTAATTCCCCTGCCTCCCTCAAGTTACTGAAGATATTTATTATTACGCTACCCGCTAAGTGGGTTAAGTGGTCGGCGAACGGTAGATTATCGAGAGGGTGGAGCTCCACCTCAGAGACTCTGATTATCTCAGCTATCAACGCTTTATCGAGTTCCACGTACTCCTCGCCAAACCTCCATATATAGGGCTTCCCAATCAAGTCAGCGAACCTCATGCCAAGAACGCTGTGCGGGAGACCTATTTTAGAGTCTATTCTCCAAGCAGCTTCAATCACGTCTCTGTCTAGGTTACCACCCAACAACTCGAGGATTGTGTTAGTGGCGTGTACGTACGTATATTCCCTCAAGGAATTCTCTGAAGCCCTCACTCTCAGCTTCAAGAAGAACTCCATACCTAGCTCTGAGGAAAGGAACTTAATGAATTCCTTGATTTTACTTTCAACGAGCCGTGGATCGATAGAACCAGAGACTGTGATTTCTGAAGCACTTTCCGTCATCTCAGCACTTGTGTGTATTTCGTACGTTGTCGGAAAAAATATTATTGGATTATGTCTCTTAGGTATGGGTATATGGAATAAGGGAGCCCACACGTAGCTACTCCTAGCAAGCCTCACTTCCCCACAACCTCTGAGATTTTCTGCTTGGAAAAACGCGTGTGTTACTTGAGAATCCTAACGGCTGAGTAACCAACAACTAATGTCTTATCGCCTGACACATCTCCTGAGGTCCCGTATTTCAGGACTTCAGCTCCTGAAGAACCGCTTAACTTAGCGTAGTAAAGCAGAGTCATTACGGGAGCCACACCGCACATCGATATGTTCTTTCTTAAAACCACGTCAAATAATCCTACGGGATCTAATGATTTTATCTTATCTAAGACTACCTTGTCTTTCTCAACCGCTCTCTCATGAGGCTCGTAATGAGTTAAATCCGTTGAAGCTATGACTACCGCGTCTCTCCCAAGCTTTGAGGAAGCTTTAAAAATGGATGTGGCCAAGTCCTCCGAGATTTCAGGAACTTGATACATTATGGATATAGGGACTATGCTCACGTCTTTGAAAAGATACTGTAAGAAAGGTATTTGAACCTCGATCGAGTGTTCCTCGTAGTGTGCCAGCTTGTCCGGCCTGGCGTATCTTGAGTTACTTATTATTTCCTTAGCTAGATCCACGTCAATGTTAGCATACCCTAACGGGGTTTCCCAAGCCCCCTCACTCCACACCGAAACCGCTTCCCCGGCGCCTGTGTGATTAGGTCCGAGCAGAACAAAAACGTCTGGTTTTCCTTCGGAAGCCAGCCTCGCGTAAGAATGTGCTGCTATAGGGCCGCTGTAAATATATCCTGCGTGAGGCACTACAAAACCTATGCTCTCCTTATTCCTCTCTTCCGAGACTCGAGGGATATATCCTGGACCGAGCTTATGTGTGAAAGCCCACTCAATCTGCTTAATTAAGGATTCTTTCCTCCCCTCATAAAAATAACCAGCTACAACCGGCTTCCTCACACTCATTTACTTAACACCTTAGTCTCGAAAGCATCCGGACCCACGCTTAGCTCGCCGGTTGGCGGTAAGATCCCTCTCTCCCTGAGTACTTGCCTAGTTAACAACCAGTAGATAACAGCTAGGGACTTCCTACCCTTATTATTGCCTGGAATCACTAAGTCGACGTTGCTAGTCTTAGAGTCCGTGCTAACTATCGCTACCACAGGTATCCCTATCCTGGAGGCCTCAATAAGTGCTTGCTGATCTACTCTAGGGTCTGTCACGATGAGTACCTCAGGCTCTGTGTAAATGCTTAAGTTGGGGTTCGTGAGCGTCCCGGGTATAAACCTGCCCACGATAGATTTACCACCAGTCAATTCAGCGAATTTCTGGACGGGCTGAAAACCGTAAGGTCTTGCTGAAACAGCTAAGACCGTGTCTGGTCTAAAGCTGGCTATGAATTTCCCGGCTATGCGGATCCTCTCATCAATCTTCTTCACGTCTATTATGTACGGTCCGTCAGGCCTCTGCCTGTAAACAAATTTCTCCATGTGTTTGGTGCACATGTAAGTACCTATGTGAACGCCTGCCTCCAGGTATATGTTGAGCGGAACCAAGAGCTCACTACCGGCTAGCTTCTCGCGATCAACGTCCTCGCTCATGTGTTCACACCTTCCTACTATACATAACTAACTCCTCAATTAAGTCTAGATGCGAGATAAACATTCTCCTACAGCAATACCTCTTAACACCTAGCTCATCAAGTACTTTCCCAGGGTCTTTACCGAGCTTAACGCCCTCCACGAAAGCCTCCCACTTATCGCCTATCACCGCACCGCACGTGAAGCATCTTACCGGGATAATGACCATCCAGCGTCACCTGTAAGACTTCTGTCTAAACCTCCTCGCGGAATATCGCATCCACTTCTCCGGCTCGGTCCTCCTAGGATCCCCGGCAATCATGGACCTAGAGTACTCGTTGAATATTCTCTTAAGTTCCTCACTACCTGTATAACTTAGTAGAGCACGCGCTATCGCTGTCCTGACGGCATCCGCCTGAGCCATCACGCCACCCCCTCTCACGTACACACGTATATCAACCTTATCCCAGACCTCCCTACCAGCTAGTAACAAAGGCTCCATCATCTTCATCCTAGCAACTTCAACAGGCCATATCTCGATAGGCACGCCGTTAACCCAGACTCTCCCCTTCCCCGACTCTATGACTGCCTTAGCTATCGCTGTCTTGCGCTTACCTACCGCGATGACTATCTTTAACTCCTGAAGTCTCGCCTCACTCATTTCCTCCCCCTCCACCCGAGGGCCGCCGCTATCTCGGCCACAGTGACCACCTTCCTTGATTTACGAGTAATTAACTTAACCATCTCCTTACCCTCCAACTCCTTAGGAATGCCGACAAATACCTTCAACTTACTCAACCTGGCTCGACCCTTATTAAAGCTCTTTGGTAGCATGCCCCGCACGGTATACTTAACTATGGAGACAGGGTTTCTAGGCCTCTTAGGAGAGCTTTTCTCAGGATTTCTTAAAGTTCTTAGAGAAAGCCAGATCTTATAGCCTTCGATAACCCTCTGCTTCTCCCCGCTAACCACTGCTTTCTCAGCGTTGACTACGTAAACCTCGTAACCCTCCTTAAGAAATTGTGCTACCTTAGAAGCTAGCCTACCTAAAATAGCTCCCTCAGCGTCTATGATGATCTCCTTCCTTACCTCAGCATCCTTAGCGCTCATATCACCACCCTAACGCCGCTCCCTCTAGGATTAACTCTAACTAAGTCTTTAATACTCATTACCCGGCCGCCAGCACTCCTAACTTTCTCAACAGCTTTGGGTGAGAAACTATAGGCCGCTACTACTACCTTCTTGCTTATATTACCAGCACCTAACAGCTTCCCAGGAACTACCACCACGTCGTTAGGTGAAGCCACCCTCTCCAACTTAGAAACGTTAACCGCTACCCTATTCCTAGAAGGTCTCTCCAGTATGTCAGCCACGTAATCCCATACGGGTGCTTTATACTGATTAGCTGCTTTCCTCAACTCCTTAATCAGGGTTCTTAAAGTGATGTTTGTAGGTCCTGTACGCCGCATCATCACCCACCACTCTGAGCTTTAATAGAGTCTAAGATACTTAAAAACTTATCAAGCTTCGATATGACTATCTTAAACGCTTCACGCACTATCGTCTCCGGTTTTAAAGAACCGGAGGATTCTATCGTTAAGTAGAATTCGTCTTCCTTAAACCCCAACACCACCGCCTCAGTAGGGCAGGAGTTAACGCATTGCCTACAGAGAATACATCTCTCCTCATAAGTTCTTATCTTGCCGTTCTCTAGCGCTAGCGCGTTCCGCGGGCAAACCTCAACACACTTACCGCACAGAGTACATAATTCTTCCTTGATAGTCAGTCTCGCTGAATAAGTGACTGTAGAGACGGTTGCCGGCGACCACTTAATGTGTTCTACGCCTCTCCCCAGCCTAGCGTACGCCTCTAAAGAGATTTCTTGATTAGGTCCAAGAACAACTATCGGTATCCCCTCATACACAGGTCTTACGTCAGGATCTGTAACAGGTTTTAGATCACCTGAATACACCGTCTTAATCTCGCCTTCCTTAGTTGAGGCGTGGAGGGATAAGACAGCATAACACTCGATAGAACTCTCAGAGCTTTTGCCAGCACATTCCTCAGGACTCTTATACTTCCTTAAAGCTTCCTCGGAATTCAGCGGTATCAAGCCAAGCCTATGAGATATTATCTCGTCGTGAAGGACCGAAGTATTGTTGTTGAATACCACGAAATCCACGGCCATGGAAGGAACGTACTCTATAGAAGCTCTCCTAACAGCGTTTAAGAGAGCTAGTGGGACCCCCTTGAAGAGAAGCTTGAGGCGATTACCGCTTCTCTCAACTACCTTGATTGAGTAAGACACCTTACACCCTCCTACCTCTCCTGCCGCCAGGTCTCCGGGTAGTGTCGTGTGGGATAGGGGTCACGTCCTCTATACGCCCTATAATAAATCCTGTTCTAGCTAAGGCTCTTATAGCTGCTTGAGCGCCTGGGCCAGGTATTTTAGGTCCGTGACCTCCCGGACCTCTAACCTTTATGTGTATGGCGTTTATCCCCTTATCCATAGCTTTCTGAGCCGCCCTATAAGCTATCAACATCGCCACGTAAGGGGAAGGCTTCTCCCTATCAGCTCTCACCACCATACCTCCAGACATAGTAGCCACGGTCTCAGCACCGCTCAAGTCGGTTATGTGAACTATAGTGTTGTTGAATGAGCTATATATGTGGGCAACCCCCCACTTAAGCTCTCTTGAAGTAAACGCCATGAGTTCTCACCTACTCATTACTCGCTACTTCCTCGAGGGATTCCTCCCTCTTAATCCTAGCAGCTACGGGCGAGCCCGGCGTGAAGTCAATCAATTGCTCTTTCTCCCTATCAACCAGATAGCCCGGGGACCTCACCCTCCTACCACCGACAGATATGTGGCCGTGAACTATTAACTGTCTCGCCTCGTGAATGGTTCTAGCTAACCCCTTCCTGAAGACTATGGTCTGCAATCTCCTCTGAAGGACATCCTCAACAGTCAGTCCCAGAATGTCGTCTACAGTGCCCTCCTCCTTCTGAAGAAGTCCTAAGTTGTAAAGCCTCCTAGCTAAAGCTCTTTCTCTCACAGATCTTTCGTCGGGAGGTAGTGAGAGGAGTGCTTTAGCTCTATTCCTAATATTCCTCAGGAACGTCTGAGCCAGCCATAACTCTCTCTTGTTCCTTAACCCGTACTTACCCACTAACTCCATCTCCTCAATTAACCTGTCCTTAATCCACGGGTGACCGGGTTTCTCCCACTTCTTCCTAGACTTCCTAGGATCACCCATTAAAGACCACCAGACACCTCATCACTCTTTCTTCTGTTGTTGCGCTGCCTTACCTTTAGTAACCCCTACCACGGTGCCTATCCTGCCCGTAGTGTGGGTTCTCTGGCCTCTAACCTTAAGACCTAGCTGATGTCTTATACCTCTCCAGCTCCTCGTCTTTATTTCCCTCTCTATATCACTCCTAGCCTCAAAAATCAGGTCAGCTGATATTAGGTGTCTATCCTCCCCTGAAGCGTAGTCTTTCCTCCTATTAAGATACCAAGCAGGAATACCGTACTTTAGCGGGTTGTTGATGACGTCCTCTATCCTACGCACATCAGCATCATTTAAGTAACCTATGCGGGACTGAGGATCTAACCCGACAATCCTCGTAATAGCTAGCCCAGTATGGTATCCGATTCCCTTTATCTTAGCTAAACCATAAGGAATAAGTAAATCTCCACTGACGTCAACGCCGGCGATCCTTACTATGTGCCTGAACCTACTCTCACTCATCTCATTATTCACCGCATACCTAGATTAAAGATTGACGACAGTATATAAGTTTTTATTTAGAATCGCTCGCCACCTACAGGTAAAGACGGTAAAGGTCCGTTCTCCTTAATTGAAGGACAGGAAGCTTTCTTCTAACCTCACTCACTAAATCTATGTCTAAGTCTAACTCATAATATTTCTCCCCAACACCTAAGTCCAGTATTTGAGTTCCCCACGGGTCGACCACGAGGGATCTTCCAGTATATTCATCCCCGTATTGCACGGCTACAGCAACGTAGATGGTGTTTTCGTGAGCTCTAGCCCTAGCTAAGAAAGAAAGTGTTTCTTCCTTCAACGGTCCCTTAAACCATGCGGAGGGAACCACCACGAGCTCAGCACCGTTTAACGAGTAAATCCTGAAGAGTTCAGGGAACCTTATGTCGAAGCATATTGCTACAGCGATCTTAGCTTTCCCTGTATCTACTACTGGTGAGACCTCTTTTCCAGGCATTATGTAATCTGATTCTCGATACCCGTAAGCGTCAAATAAGTGAGTTTTCCTGTAAATTCCGGCTACATCACCGTTAGGTCTTATAATGACTGCAGTGTTATAGACTTTAGGCGGTTCCAGACTCTTCTCAAACGTCGTGATAACGAAGTATGAGGAATACTCGCGTGCTAACCTACTGAAAAACTTGACAAACTCGCCCTCAAGACCGCTAGCCATGGAGTAGGCTTCCTCGGGCTTCAACCTCACTATGTTGAATGGTGCGTACTCAGGTAAGATGACTATGTCGGCCGTGACTTCCTTAATCAACTTACTGATCTTAACCAGCGTCTCGCTCTCGTTAGTTAACGAAGAGAATTGCAATATACCTATCCTTAACTCGCGCACGGCCATCCCCCAAACTTAATGCGATACCTAATTTTAAGTTCGTTGGCTACAATGAATTGGTGGTATATGTGTGTAGGATCCTGGTAGGTTTTATGAGCGGGGAATTCGCGAGGAAAGAATTAAGTAATGTTATTGAGGACTTCATCGAATCATCCCATAAGGACCCCTACTTAGCTGAGCTCACGAGAGGTCATAGGGAGTCACACGATGATGGGTGGGGTCTGGCGGTAGCCGGGGTCAGGAAAGGGTTGATGACTATATTCTACGAGAAATCAGCACTCCCGATATTTAGCGATGTTTCAAGAGAATTGTTGAGGGTCTTCGTCAGCAAGTTAAGCAGGTATGACGAGCTGTACATACTGCTTCACTCACGTGCTACCGGCACCGAGCCGTTGGGTACTGGCAACGCTCACCCTTACGAGGTAAACTTCAAGTTAGGCAAGATATGGTTCATCCATAACGGCAGTATAGATAAGCTACGTGCTTCCAGGGAAGCCGGCATGGACCCGCATATCCACGTAGACTCACGCATAGCCGCTGAGTTACTAGCTAAGTACTTGAGCTCGTGCGCCGAAAGCTGCGAGGATTTAGATCGGTGCGTAGCTGCCGCGTACGAAAAGCTGTATGATGAGTACACTCATGAGGGGGACGCGTTAATAACGGGTCTCTTAAGCTATTGTGGGGGAAACGACGTGAGGCTATATGCTACTTCGTTAGTGAGGGGTTATGAAACAATGGATGAAGCTAGAAAGACATATTACACTGTCTACAGGGTCTGGGGCGGCGGATATAACGTAATGTCTTCCTCTACATTAGTAGATCATTACATGAGGTTAAGGGACTTCAACAAAGCAATACAGCAACAGAAAGTTCTTAAGATAGGGCGTGAGTCTGTAGAGACTTTATTATCTCTTTAGTGGGGGTTGAATGTCTTGAGTAAGCCATCATACTACGTTCACCCGACAGCCGTGATAGAAGAAGACGTTGAGATCGGTGAGGGAACCAGAATTTGGCATTTCGTGCACGTGAGGAAGGGCGCGAGGATAGGTAAGAACTGTAATATAGGTAAAGACGTCTACATAGACGCTGGAGTAAGAATAGGTAATAACGTCAAGATCCAGAATTTCGTCTCTGTTTACAGGGGCGTTACTTTAGAGGACGATGTCTTCGTAGGACCTCACGCGACATTCACTAACGACATCTACCCAAGATCTTTTAATATTGACTGGGAGATAGTGCCTACGTTGGTTAAGAGGGGTGCGTCCATAGGAGCTAACGCGACCATAATTTGCGGGGTGACTATAGGGGAGTACGCTATGGTCGGTGCGGGAGCCGTGGTCACCAAGGATGTTCCGCCTCATGGACTCGTCGTAGGCAATCCTGCTAGACTGGTTGGCTTTGTGTGTTACTGCGGTAAGCCGCTTAAAGAAAGCGAGAAGATGAGGGAAGACGAGAGGGCAGTAACTTATAAGTGCGAGAAATGCGGTAGGATGGTTGAGATCCCCGCAGAATTATACAAGCAAATCACGAAAACGTAACAGCAGTTCTTCACTGTATGAGTGCTGGCATTCCTAGCTTCTCTATTTTAGTGTATTTGTTATTGTTGATTACTACATTGACTGAGTCGTATATCAATATGTTAGGATTCTTAGAGAATCTCATAATATCTTCCGTCGTTAACTTACTGTATGCTGTATGCTTGGTTAAGACCACGACGGCGTCCCTACCTTCCAGAGCTACTCGTAAGTCTTGAGTTAGCGGAACACCTAGCTGTTCGAGGATCTCGTCCCCCGTCACTAGGGGGTCATGCGCTATGATATCCTTACATCCCCGAGCTTTTAATAAGGCTATGAAGTCAT
Organism: uncultured Desulfurococcaceae archaeon; assembly: GCA_964636755.1. Classification (GTDB taxonomy): domain Archaea; phylum Thermoproteota; class Thermoprotei_A; order Sulfolobales; family NBVN01; genus Zestomicrobium. The sequence goes on along the minus strand of CAZWSU010000004.1, from coordinate 23,050 downwards.
GAGATGGTGAGAGTCTGGTATCGTCTGTATCCCCCCTGAAAGCAACTCCTAAAACCCCTATCCTCGAGTCACTGATTCGTAGGCCGTGCGATCTCATGAATTTCTCAAACCTCTTAAATGTTTCGTAAGGCATGAACTCGTTGATATTCCTGGCTAGGAGGAGGAGTCGTGGTATGAAACCCTTCCTCGTAGATACGTTAACTACGAAATACGGGTAAACAGGTATGCAGGGTCCTCCGACCCCGGGACCCGGTAGGTGTAGGTGACAGTAGGGTTGTGAGTTAGCTGCCTCCCTAACCTCGTAGTAGTTTACCCCGATGATTTCCGACAGCATTGCTAGCTCGTTAGATAAGGCGATGTTCACGTCTCTATACACCCCCTCAGCTAACTTAGAGAACTCGGCCGCTCTTATCGAACTCAACTTAATAACACCCTTGCTCGAGATTCTTGAGTAAAACTTGGCCGCTAGTTCGGCTGATTCTTGATTTATCCCTGAAACTATTTTAGGGTAATTAACTTCTATGTCTTCTAATGAGTGACCCACGTATATTCTCTCAGGACTGTACGCTAAGTAAAAGTCTTCACCAGCTAGTAGCCCGCTAACTCTCTCAAGCACGGGCTTTAAGACTTCCTCGGTAGTGCCTGGGGGGGCGCTGGACTCAAGAATAACTAAATCATTCTCTCTCAATCCCTTCCCAATAGATTCACCGACCTCTATTAATGAGGTGTAGTCAACCTCTTTAGTCAGCCAATCTAGGTGTATTGGTACGGTAATCACCTTAACGCAGGCTTTATCGGAGAATTCGAGACCTTCCGTGGTAACTCTTAGCATTCCTTCCTCCAGACCCCTATACACGGCTTCCTCCACGTTCTTCTCCACGAACTTAAAAGAACGTGACGTGAGCGCGTTAACCTTATGTGAGTTCTTATCAACACCGTAAACTCTTAAGCCTTTCCTTAAGTAAGCGGCTGTCAGAGCAAGCCCTACGTACCCTAAGCCGTATACCAGAACCCCGCACTCACCTTTAAATACCTTGATGACAGGATCGGGAACGCTCATTACGTGACCCGATACTAAAGTCATTACAAACATATAAATCCGCGTCATCCAATTCATAATATGAGTGGGTGAGGCAGTCGTGAGTCACGCGAGGCCTACGAGTAACTACGTAGGTAAGTATGTTAGGCTAGGTAGGATAATGCCTGACGGGAGAAGCGTTATCTTTGCCTTCGATCACGGGGTGGAGCACGGCCCTAAAGACTTTACTGAGGAATCTATAGATCCCAGGAATATCCTGAGTAAGGTCGTTAAGAGCGGGGTTGACGCAATACTAGTACTACACGGAATAGCTAAGGCAACATACGATATATGGGGTAATAAGACGGCGCTAATATTGAAGGTTACTGGCAAGACTATGTTGAGACCTGAAGAGGGGAGATACCTTCAGAGCGTTTTCGGTAGTGTGGAGGACGCTGTAGCTATGGGTGCTGAAGCCGTTGCGGCCACCGTTTACTGGGGCAGTCAATACGAGGACGTTATGCTGAGGAATTGGTTTGCTGTGAGGGAGGCCGCTGAAAAATACGGCATGCCGTGCCTGCAGTTAGCCTACCCCAGAAACCCGCAAATGAAGAACATATACGACGTCGAGATAGTCAGGTACGGGGCTAGGGCAGCGAGCGAGAGCGGCGCTGACATGATAAAGACGTACTATACTGGTAGCAGGGAAACCTTTGCCGAGGTAGTTAAGGCTGCTGCCGGGGTGCCGGTCTTAATGAGCGGCGGTCCTAAAACCCAGGATATTAAGGAGTTCTTGATTCAAGTTAGGAACGTGATGGACGCTGGAGCTAGTGGCGTGGTTGTAGGTAGGAACGTCTTCCAGCATAAGAACCCGGAGGGAGTAATCAGAGCTATCAAGGAGATAGTTCACGAAGGTAAGAGCCCTGATGAAGTTCTACAATACGTGAAGTAATTACGGGCTGGGACGTATGCTCGACCTACTGTGCGTCGGTCACGCCTTAGTTGATATAAGGTTCTTAGTTAATAAGTTCCCGCTACCGGATGAGGAAGCACGAATATTTGACGAGAAGAGAGGTGTTGGGGGTTCAGCTGCTAACGTAGCTATAGGGGCAAGGAGATTAGGGCTTCGGACAGGTCTAATAGCTAAAGTAGGTCTTGATTCTTTCGGGAGAATGATAGTCGACGAGCTAATGAGTGAGGGAGTAGATATCTCCGGATTAAGAATATCTACCACACTCCCCACAGGCTTCTCTATAGTGGTTAGGGACTCTGAGGGCAGGATACTCATATACGGTTTTAAAGGGGCTTCGGAAGACTTAACCATCAAAGACGTTGATAAGGAGCTCCTGCAGAACACACGCTATTTACACATAGCTAGCTTAAGACCTGACACAACACTGGAGATCCTTAAGATGCTGGGAGATGAGAACAAACCTATAGTGTCTTGGGATCCGGGCAGGGTATTAGCTTTAAGCGGGTTAAGCAAGCTAAGACCGATAATCTCGTTAGTGGATATAGTCTCAGTCAATAGGAGAGAAATAACTTACATCACCGGGGAGGAAAACTACGTTAGAGCTGCCGAAGAATTGAGGCGCTTAGGCCCTAAGATAATTATAGTTAAGAGAGGTGGTGAGGGGGTTTACGTTTTAAGCGATTCCGTAGCCGTGGACATACCGGCCTTCCCACCCGAGAAAATAGTTGATACTACTGGAGCCGGTGACGCTTTCATAGCTGGTTTCTACTCAGCACTGAAACGTGGTTACGAACTAGAGGATACTGTTAAGTACGCGGCCTTAGTGGCCTCAATAAAAGTGAGTAGGCTGGGTTCGCACGAGGTACCCAGGCATGAGGAAGTAGTGAAAATAGCTGAAGACTTCTATAAGCTCTCATTTAGGAATTAAAGGGTTGACCTAGTTAACGTTATTTCTTAGCGAAGATATAAGGCGGTATGAAATCCCCGTATCTTCTCCTAGCGTTCTCGAGTCTTTCTTTCTGAGCTCTCAGAACATCGAATAAGATCTTCGGGGTGTCAGGTATTTCCGAGTATATAACCCATATCCTCTCAATTTTCGAGAGTTGCTGGGGAACCCTTAAAGTGAATTGTTTCTCATACAGGTTTTCTGGATATTCTTTGCTTAAGTGCTTCTCAAATAGCTTTCTTAGATCCTCATACAGCGGTATGAGCCCGGTAGGAGTCTCTATCGCGTCCACGTCGTTGTGGACTCTCAGCTCCATCCACTTTAACCAGACCTTCTTATCCACCTTCTCAGCGAGGTAGTTTCCTTTCTCATCCCTCAAGAAGTAGTTAACACCATAAACCTTTGGTTTAACCTTAAGTTTCTCAGCAAACCTGAGGTGAAGCTCCGTAAACTTGCCTACGGAGATGGATAGGAAGTCTAGGATCGCGTAAGGGTTAAACTCTCTCTCACCAGCCTTACCTAAGACTGCTGTAGTCCTCTCCGACTCTAGGGCAGCGCCCTTGGTCACTATCCCGTGTACCCAATCGAAAGACTCCTCAACAGGAGGTAACGTGTCAGAATCTCTACCACCAAATATCATGCCGCCTACAGGAACTCCCATAGGATCATCAATCTTAGGATCAAGAGATTTCAGGTACCTTATTGAGGTAGTAAATCTGGAGTTCGGGTGTGAAGGCACGTTGTCTTTGCCCGGCCACCACACACCAGCGTAATTAATTCCTTTACGTGGTTCACCGACCTTACCAGTCCACCAAACCTCACCATCATCTGTTAACAAGACATTAGAGAAGATTACCTCGTTCTCCGGCGAGTTCAGTATCTCGTAGATTTCGGGGTCGTCTTTCGGGTTTATACCGTCAACTATCCCGAACATGCCTACCTCAGGATTCGCTGCCCTCGCTATCCCGTCAAATTCCTTAATGATAGCTAAGTCATCGCCAACCACAGTATCCGACATTAAAGCTGTTGAGGTTTTGCCACACCCAGCTGGGAAAGCACCGGTAAAGTAAGTTATTCTGTCACCAGGGCCTTTAACGCCTGTTATGAACATGTGCTCGCATAACCACCCTTCTTTAAGACCTCTATTAACGCAGAGTCTGAGCGCCAACTTCTTCAAGCCTACTGTGTTACCTGCGTACTGTGTGTTAGTAGAGTATACCGTGTCGTCTTCTAAGTCGATATATATCCTCCTCTTATCTATGTTTTTGCTCCAGCCGTTCTCGTCGCGTTCCCCGGCCGAGTGGAGGAACCTCATGTAATTCAGGTTAGGTCCTTGATTAACGAACTCATCATAGCATACCCTGTAAAGGATGTTCTCGCTATGAGTTACGTACGCTGAATCCGTTACCTGAACCGCGTACATGGTGAACGGAGAGTTCCTGGGACCGAAGCAATAAAACGATACGTACATTTCCTTACCGCTCATTATACCCTCAAGAATTTTCTTGATCTCGTTAAGGCCTGAGACCCTCTCGTAAGTGTTTATTAGGGGTATCTTCTCCCCACTACTCAGTAATATCCTTGTGTTACCCCTGTCCCTAGCTAGGTCTTTAGGGCCATCGAAGTGTACCGTGTGTTTAGGGTACTTAGTAGGTAGTTCCTCTTTGTTAAGGAGTGCTTTACGTCTAACGTACTCGAAATCTTCCTCACTCCCGATATTCACGTAAACGGATGAAGGCTTAGCTACACTTATTATGTCAGCTATCCACCTATGAAGTTCTGGGTCAGGGATTCTTAAGAGTCTTTTAAGCATCTCCTCACTCGTGTGAGAACGTAGGAGATTAAGATAATCATAGTCACCCACAACTAACCTTTCCCGACCCATATCATTCACCACGACTATAATGACTTAATAAGATTAAAAATGTTTTTACTTTACGGCCCTTATTTAAAACACCTCTATCAAGGACTTATATCGAACGGTATTTCAAGAAGTTTCTTAGAAGCCCTAAACCTTGGTTTCTCGATCGTTATCTTACCGATGAACCCTATCGTGGGTAGGTGTTCCTTATTACATGCGTTTATGTTCCAGATACTCCCGTCTGTGTCATATATTATGACTAGAGTTAATTCCTTAATCTCAGAAGGTACTGGGAACAAATCATATATTATGTTACCGTAGGTTTCCTCAGCCTCCGACCTAGGTATTGTCTTGACCTCAACACGTAGGTTTTCTAAGATCTTCCTATTCGCTAGTGCTTCAATCTTCTTAACTTGCTCATCACTGGGTTTTGCAGAGCAAGTCACGGTCAGTCTCCCGTGCTTGCCTGAAACATACGTTGACGCGGTCCATAAAGAACCCTCACCTAAAACCCTGACCACAGCACCCTTAAGAACGTGAAGTGCTGTGTGGGTTCTTACCTCGTCCGGGAACGTCTGAGACCCCGAAACCATTGAAGTCGCCACTACTTTAATGAGTGAAAGAGGATAAAATCTATGGAGGGCTTTTAGACAACGTTAATTCATGACTGGCGAGTTAGTTTCATCTGGTATTCTATGAAACTCATTAAGAAAACTATCGCTACTACTAAGACAGATATTAAAGCGAAGATCTGAATCAGGTTGTATTCGTAGAGTGCTTTAACCATCTCCTCCGGTGGGTACAACGTGATTACCTCTATTAGGTTTAGGACGTACCTAGCTAGCAAGACGGTGACCAATATCGCCACAACATCTCTCCAAACCCTAACACTCCTCCTGAGGACCCTGCTAATTAACCTGCCCGTAAACAGTATCGAGACTGAGAGCGCGATGAAAGGAATTACTACTTCAGCATAGGTTCTCACAGATAGCGGGTCGTAGGAAAAATTTCGTGAAGCTGCTAAAACAACGGTAAGGAAGGTGCCCACCGCCAACGAGAAAATAGCTAAGATCCCTGAAACTCTGTATATTGATGACTGCCTCCACTTCTTAGCCACCACCTCATGAATTTGGAATCCCCTAATTAAGAGTAGTACGCCTAGAAGACCCACTATCACTTCCCACACGTACATCGAGAGAGGAGTTAAGGACAGTAGCGCGAAAACCAATAAGAGGATGCCCGGTATTCCTAGGATGACCTTAGAGAAACGAGGTTCCTCAATAGCCTTCCTCAGGTATCTGCCGATCAAAACATACGTTTCCTCCACACCCCTCAGTTGCTCCACGACCACCCTCTCAAGTGCTACGATATTAGCTATGCCTTGAATAACCGGTATAACCAGCTCGTCTTCCACACTATCCAAAACCAGTATGAAGTCCCTGCTATCTAAAGTATTCACTAAATACTCTGCTTGAGCCCTAATCCTCTTGCCAGCTTCAACGTGACTCTCAGGATGGCCAGAAATCACGGCAATCTCGACATCCTCGCCTCTATCCTTAAGACTCGAGTAAGTTGAGAGAGCGTGAAACAAAACGTTAAGATCCGAGTCATCAGGTTTTAAAGTACCGAACTTAACGGAAGCATTAACCACGTTCTCGTAACCAATAATCGGGGTCTCAAACCCGCTCAAAGAAATATCGTCATCATAATCGACGGCGACGACCACGACCTTCGTCAACCTACCTCCCATTAAGTATTGCTTTACAACAATAAATAATGTTAGGAACGTCATCAACATTTATATTTTCGTTTACTACACATTAATGTGAGGTTGCCTCATAGCCGGGGTGCCCGAGCGGTTAAGGGGCTGGCCTGGAGAGCCAGTGGGCTTCGCGCCCACGCGGGTTCGAATCCCGCCCCCGGCGCTCTCCCACTAACAACTAAGCAGTGCTTAGGATGACTTAGGATAACCCAGCTTCATTCTCTATTAACTGGATCCACGGTGTTTTTTCCAGAGCGGTGGGTATGTTTCTCTGCTCATGACTACTCTCTGGGTCTTCGCGAACACCCCTCTTCGTGTTTGAAGTACTTCCTCCGTATGCATTTGAGCTATCCCTACAGCAACTAACTCTCCCTTCAACGAGAATATGGCTATGGAATCTCCCTTCCTGATTTTCTCATGAATTACTGAAATACCGGGTACTGTTAAGTCTGCCCCGTGCGTAACCGCACTGACGGCCACGTCGTTTACTATCACCTTAGGTAGGTGTGAAACTATGTATTCCCCCGGCTTAATAGCCTTCCTCAAGAAGCTTGAATCACCCTTATTGCGCCATAAGTAAACGTATTCCGATAATTCTTGCATCTTGATTAAACTAGAGTCCTCTTTGAAGGGTCCTGTTCTAATCCTCCTCAACTCACGCATGTGAGCTCCAACACCCAATATGTCTCCTATATCGTGTATTAGCTTACGTACGTACGTTCCGTGCTCGCAGTCTACTCTGAGTAGTACGTACGGGTACTCATATTCTAAGATCTCTATGTCTAGTATTTCCCTCACCCTCAGTGCTCTCTTAACCGAAGACCTTACTGGAGGCTTCTGATATATCTTGCCCTTAAACAATCCCACAACTTCTTTCAATGTGTCGAAAGCGACTTCCTTGTGAAGCTGCATGATCGTAACGTACTCCTTGCTTGACTGCATCAAGAATCCGATTAACTTCACGGCATCCCCTAAAGCGACTGGAAGTACCCCAGTCACTTTCGGATATCCCCGTCCCCAACCTATGATGTTAGGTTGAGGACTCTAGGGTGCCGCCATGCCCTGCCTTACTCACGCCGAGGATTTCCTTAACCCAAGCAACAACCTCGTGACTCGTAGGTCCTGGAGGCTTATCCAGGTTTATTACCCCGAACTTAAGCAGTTCTTCTATAGACCTCTCTTCAGGAAATTTACCGTACTCACCACTAGTAGGGAATTCTCTGATCAGGATATAGGATCTCTCAAGACCTGCAAACTCGTCTAGCTTCTTGACGAACTCAACACCCTTAAGCAATTTCTCACCCATTAACTCCTATGCTAAAGAAGGAAATTAATCAAAATGCTAACAAATCTTAGTGAAAATTTACTTAGCTATGGTTGCTTGACTCTTCACGTAAATTAACTCCTTAGGAGTTATCTTTACTCGCTCCCTCATATAATCCTCTAAACCGCTATCTCTTAGAGCTTGCAAGACTTCCTCATCTGTAGCGTTATTCTTGATGTTTATTTTCCTATCCGTGGGCTCTATGTGATTCACGTTAACCTTCCTGCGCTTAACGCCCGAGAGACTCTTAGGACCCGTAACCAAAACAAAGTTTTCGTCGATTATATCAACTATAACACACTTCCTCCCAGCCTCCCTGCCACGTAACTTCACGCATATCCTGCCAATCTCTATAGCTGGCACGTCAATCACCCTTACCTTAGAGCCTAGTAGAATTACTAGAAACCCTTTTTAAGTATTTGTTATCGGGGATTTGAGGGAATTAAGCAAAGTAGCCATAACTTGCTCGCCACGCGGAGAAAACTTCTTAGTTACTTTCACATTAGTGCGTGGTCTTTAGTTTTAACTCAATAGCTTTCTTAGCTATTTCAAAAACCTCCTCCGCGTTAAAGCTTGAGGTGTTTATCACTAGGTCGAAATCACCTAAGTCTTTGATGTCTATGTTGTAGTATATCTTGAATCTCCTCCCTTCCGATTCCTCCCTCAACCTCAGCTCTCTTAAAGCGTCCTCATAACTCTTATTATCTCTCTCAGCTATTCTCCTAGCCCTCACCTCCTCAGGTGCTGTGAGGTATATTCTGACATGAGCAACGTTTTTAAGTATCCACCCAGCTATGTGCGCGTCGACGACCACACACCCCTTACTAGCTTCATTTAAAGACATCTCGTCAATCATCTTATCTATTGACGGATCCTCCTCAGCAAGCCTTGATAACTCGCTTAACGTCAGCCCTTTTCGAGCGGCTAGATCCCTAAACAAGCTACCGGCTGAAACCAACCTTAAACCAAGCCACTCAGCTATCTTCCTAGCCAGAGTAGATTTCCCGCTCCCCGGCATCCCGCTAACCGCTATGACCAGCTTACAAGAACAACTACTCAATAAGAATTCCCCTAAGAGCTTCTAACAGAAAGTTTCAGAGCTAGCGACAAGCAAGAAGGGCAAAGTACCCCGCCGAAGAGTCTCTCAGGCCTCTTAGAAGACTTAGCTATCTTTCTTAAAACCTTGCCGGACGTAGGCATCCCTCCTAACCTACTACCGCAAACCCCGCACACGGCTACGCCGAGCCTAGACCTCCTATAATGAATCACTGTCCTACCGCCTGGCGTGCGTCTCCAAACCCTCTTAAGAGACCTAGACTTCACCGAAGCCCCTGACATACGCCTCAACCAAGACGTTATTACGTATTGGTTAAAAAGTTTTACGTGCTTAAGGAGTTGTTTGAGTTCTTAACAGATCTATGCCCGCGATCCTATTATGCAGTGCTTGATACCCTATGAGGGTAGCTAAAAACAGGAATAACTCGTTGAAGGAACCGCTTGAGCTGGAGATTACGGGCAGGCCGAGAGGCGATGGTATTGGCTTACCCCCGCCGTAGGTTAGAACGAAGAACACGTACATATATTCCGATATAAGCATTGAGGCGAAAACCCCACCCCATAACGCGAGTAGGTTAACTATGAAGAAGTTACTTAACCTCTTCCTCAGTCTCGAAGCCCTCTCCTCTAAAATCTTAGCCTTCTTTTCCTGCGGGTTTAACGTCCTATACTCTTTCTCGATATTTCTCAACTCCTTAGATATGTCGAGTATTCTGAACTTGCTTAACCCTAACCAACCAACTAAGTAAGACCAGGGAAGCATCGCCACTATTACGCTCATAACGTACAGTAACGTGATCATCCCTTTCACAACCCCTTAACCAACTCAGCTAAGGACTTACCTGCCTCGTAAGCTCTACCCTCCTCATTCCTTACGATACTTACTGACGCGCCAACTAACGTAGCGCTAGCTACTGAAAACATCCTTATAAAGTTCATCACTTCCTTAACCAGTTCTACGTCGCTGTAGTCTTTCCTGTACCTGCTTGAGTCTCTACTCTGTCTCTGAACTATTGATTGAGGGTCTGCCTCAACAACCACTATCGTATCCGGTCTCAACTCCTTAATAACGTATTCTGGTAGACCCGGCCAGAAACCTGTGGCTGTTTTTATGACTGCGTGGGTATCTACGAAAACTACGACGTCTCTCTCAGGATACTTGAGCGTGAGTGAATCTATGTAATTCCTCATCTCCCTAGCTACTAACGACTGAACACTCCTCTGCTCACTTAGCGGGAGACTACGTATCTCGTCCCTGCTCTTACATATCCCCTTCTCTACCACGTACTTCAGCATGAAGTCCCCGTAATTAAGTATCTCGACAGCGTACCCCTCCTCACCTAAAATACTCTTAGCGTGTGAGAGAACCGTGGATTTACCAACCCCGGCAACCCCAACCACTATGACTACCCTCAGCTTACGAGCCACCCTACTCACCAAGTAGCCTCTTAAGTAACGGGTACGCCTCCAGAGCCCTCTCGTAAGTTATTTGAGCGTAGAATTGCTGCAGTATGCCGACAGCGAGCAAAATCCCCATCCCAGAACTGAAAACACCGAATATGTCGGCAACTAAAGTTATTGAGGCTACTATTATTGAGCTAAGGATGGCTAATGGGTATATGTACTTCGATAAGACGGTCTCGAAAGCTTTAGGATTACTCCTATGTCCAGGTATTAGTAAGCCGGACTTAACCAAGTTCTCCGCTTGTGCGGAGGGGTTAAGCCCGGCTACCTCAACCCACATAAGCCCGAAAAGCACTGCCAACACTATGAGTAGGATAGAGTACACACTAACCCTGACTGGGTCAACAATTATTTCAAGTAGTGATGAGGGAGGATTCAAGTAATGAACAGCAGTTCCGAATGCCTCGATCAGCCACGGAACTCCAGAAAAGTATGAGGAAACGAGTCTGTAGAAGAGTATTAGGTCGGAGAATAGGATGCCTACTAATAATATAGGTATGTTACTCACGTAGAGGAATTGGAGAGGCATACCGGACTTAACGCCGGGCATTCTATGTGATGTTATTGGGATATTAACCTTCATGTCCTGCAGGTACACTATGACAATGACTAGAACGAAAAGCGATATGAAACCTACTAAAGAAGGCGCAGTAAGGTTTCCGGAGCTGGTCACTACAATACCGAACACCAACCTAGTCATGTCTATGGCTTTCCCCTGAAAAACGCTCACTAGGTAGGGTATTATACCGTAGTACTGATCGGTTCCCGAAATCGTTACGGGAGCGAACATAGACCATAGGATAGTCCTGGCGATTCCTGCAAGGATGAATAGACTAACACCGGAGCCTATGCCGTATCCCTTCTGCATAGCCTCATCCAAAACTATCAGTATTAGAGCACCGGCTAAGAACTGCAGAAAGAGCGCTGCCGTAAGAAACACGTTCAATCTGTAGTAAAGTGCGAATCCAAGACCTTCCACAACAGCTATTAAGAGTGCTAAGCCTTTCTGACTTTGCGTGAACAATTTCCTGTCCTTAGGGTCCGTTAAGTCCAGTTCTATGAGCTTAGCTCCAACGAGTATCTGTATGATTAAGCCAGCCGTTACTAACGGGCCTATGCCTAGCTGCGTCAAAGAACCGCTCTGCGAAGCGAATATGACGTTTATAAGGGTCGGTAACTGCACGCCCTGAAGATTCGGGTACGCGGACAGAGGGAACGCGTAAGTAGAAGACATGATATAGAAGGTCAAGAGGACGAGGAAAGTGTATAGGAGTCTCTTACCTAGCTCAGGCTTTCTCGCAGGCCTGGGCGTTGAAGGAACATACTCACCGAGCTTAGCCAGCCAGGACAGCGCGCCCACTATCTATCCCTAATGACTAAAAACCTGAAAGTTATAAAGCTTTAACAATTCCTAAGAAGATTCGTAATTAAAAAGCCTGGCTCTCTGGAGTGAGGATGAAGTCATTGGGTTTGCCGTGAAGTAATTACTACCTCCCCGCCGGCTCCCTTAACCTTCTCTACAGCTGTTCTAGTAGCTCTCGGGACTAGTATTTTCATAGGCTTAGTTATGCTTCCCTCACCAAGTAATTTATTATATCCTAGCTCCTCTAAATTAACTACTATCAAGTCGTTTTCTATCTTAAGTAGATTCCTTTAAAGTAGTTCTTCTACCCTCTCTGAAAGTTCTCTGAGGTTGATGGCTCTAATCTCGTCCTTCTTTATTGTTGGGTTAGGGTTCTTGAAGCCGTGTTTGCCGAACCAGTCAGGGTGGTATTTAACGACCCAGGTCCATTTATGTTTATGTAGGCCTGCAGCTCCTCTACCGCCCCTGCTACCGGCTTTCCTGTGCTGGCCTACCCTCCCGTAGCCGTGCGTCCTACTACCCCTCATCTTCCTACTCTTCTTCTCTTTCCTTACCACCACCGCTACCACCTAACTACATCATCCTCACTAAGAGCTTATTTATTTCAGCTCCCCTATACCCTAGCTCCCCGTCACTACCTATGGGTTTCCTAGTACTCCTCTTAAAGCCACCCTTAGGTGGATGGAGTCTGAACACAGGTTTTATTATTTTATCGAGTTTATGTAGGTGTAGTTTACCCTCCATCAGAGCTTTCACGAATTCGTCGAAGCTCATGTTGAACTTCTCCTTAATAACTTCCTCCGTCAGCGGCTTATTCCCTACTAGCCTGCCACGCCTCATCAGTAATTCCTTGAGGGTTTCCTCGCTTACTTCCCCCCACGTAACCCAGTCCTTCACTACCGCTAGCATTCCATCAATAGATGGGCTCTTAGGGTAGATTACTGCAGTATACTTCCTGGTCAGCCTAAGCTTCCTAAGAGTCTCAGCAACTTCTGGAGGAACCCCGCTAAGACCTCTCAACCTAATTATAGCGTAGAGCGTACTCATCAAGAACTACCCCTAGCCCAGTCATATGAGGTTACGAACTTATAGGTCTTTCTTAAAGCGTCGAAAGCTGCGTAAGCGAAGTTTATAGTAGTTCTCGTCTCGCCTTTAGACCAAGTCCACACGTCGTTTATCCCAGCATACCTTAAAACAACCTTGGCTACGTCGCCCGCCACGAGCCCGGTGCCTTTCGGGGCAGGAACTAGCGTTATCCTGACAGACCCGCTCTTGCCTTCAGTCCTGAAGGGTACGCTGTGAGGGTCTGTGCAGGAACATACCCAGCTCCCGCAGCCTCTCCTAACAGGCGTTATGTTGAGCTTAGCTTCCCTAATCGCTTTATCTATCGCCTGCCTTATCTGCCTGGCCTTACCAATCCCTAGGCCCACGTATCCGTCAAAATTACCTACCACCACGACAACCCTGAACTTACTTACCTCCCCGGCGTCGGTTTGTTTCTGAACTATCGTTACGTCGAGGACCTCATGCTTAAGGTTAGGCAGTAAGTAATCAACTATCTCAGGCTCTCTAATGACGAGGTTCTGATCGAATATTTCCTTAATGCTCAGTATCCTGCCCTCCTTAACCATCCTACCGAGCTTAGTCTTCGGAACCCACTCACTCAACGCCTCACTCACGTTCCCTCACCTGAAGAAAGAATACCCAGTATCTTAGCGCGCACTTCGTTGAAGTGCTGAGGTAGGTCGCGCGGGTCAAGACCTCTTCTCACGTACTCACCGAAATACCTCTTAAATAGGTCTTCACTTTCCTCAGAGAGTTTCCTGGCGTACTCTGCTATATGACGACCTTCTATCCTTTCTTGAGGAGGTAAGACTTCCTCAGAGACCGGTATATTAACACCAGCGTCTAACAAGCCTTTCATCGCCGCGAACACGCGAGCACCCTTAGACGCTTTATGAAGCCCTATGTCAGGGATCACCTCCCTCACGTTCTTCTTGACCGCTAAGACACCTGCTAATAATCCGGTCAGGTAGGCTGCCGGCACGTTATTTAAATCCCCTAACCATCCATACTTCCTCAAAGACTTACTGCTAACACCTACTACGGTCTCGTCACCGTTCACAGAAAACTTCATTATCTGAACGATTATTTGAGTGTTAGTTTTTCTTATGACCGCTCTCAAAGACCTCCCAGACTTTATCATCCTGTAGCGTTTGTAGTAATTCGTCTTACCCTCTCTCCTCCTCCTGAAAGGGACTTTATACGTAGGTCCGCGAGCCACCTTACCTCACCTTTATACCTAACTCAGTTAAGTGTCTCTTAAGATCTGAGAGGTTTCTGAAGATACCTCCCTTAATACGCGAGTATAAAACCCTATACGTCTTCCTATCGATTACCTCCTCGTCTCTCAACCACCTCAGGTACCTCCTGAGCTTCCTAGCAGTGTTAACGTATATTTTCTCCGCGTCACTCCTAGACTTCTTGCTACCCTTCCTCTTCCCGTAACCTCTCCTATGACCCTTCTTCCTCTTCTCATGAAGTTCCTTCCACCTACCTCTAGAGTTACCCTTAGCTTGCTCAGCCCAAATAACGCCGTTCTCTATCAGCTTCCTAACGTCCTCTTTAGTTAGTGCAGACTCTACCTCATCCCTTCTCGCAGGATCTATTCTAACCCTAGACACACCGACCTTCAAGATCTCGGCAGCCAATCTTTTCTGAAGTCTTAAATCGCTCATTGCTTAACACCACCCTCATTCGCTACCAGAATACCTAATTCTCTAGCTTTATTGATTATCTCAGCTCTCTTGCGCTTACCTACGGTCCTGCCCACGTACACTATCACCTCCGCAGGATTCAGCGACTCAAGTTCCCTAACGTTATGAACTACCACGGGTTTCAGACCTGAGGGGTGGAGCCCCCTTATCTCTCTAGGAGTCCCGAACCCTGATGAAGGTCTTGGAGGCATGCCCTTAAGTCTCAGGCGCATCGGGTTGTCTATGCCCTTAGGCCTCCTCCACTTTAGGTCATTAATGAACTTCCAGAACTTCCACCACTGATGTCTGAAGAACTTAATTCTTCTCTTACTCCTTATTAACCTTAACTTTCTGTCAACGCTGCTCAAATCTCACCACCCTCCATGAACTCCTTCTTATATATGTATATGCCGTCAGCAAACACACGCCTGTCAAGACCTCTAATCTTAGTTGCTTGCTCTATGTTAGCCGCGGTTTGACTAACCTCCTCTAGGTTAATGCCCTCAACTATTATGTCGTTTTTCTGAACCTTGACCTTAGCGTTACCGACTATCCTAGCTACCCTAGGACTTTTCTCGCCTATGAAATTCTCTATGAGTATCTTATCACCTTCAACCTTAACACTTATCGGGAAGTGAGAGTACACTATCCTCAACCAATACCTGAAACCCTTAGTAACGCCTAAGATCATATTCTTTATGTGAGCGGAGATAGCGTATACCTGAGCCACGTCCCTCCTCCTAGCGAAGAAGGTCTTTACAACAACCCTCTTATCCTCAACCTCTATCCTGACCTTATCAGCAAAACTAAAGTCTCTGGTGACCTCCCCCTTAGGACCCTTGACGGTTACCTTATACCCTTCGACGACTACGGTGACGTCATCTGGGATGTCTACGTAATCCCTAACTACCGTGACCCTGACCATAATTAAACACCTTCTAGTAAACGTAAGCTAGCAGTATGCCCCCGATCCTCCTCTCTAACGCTTCCTTATGAGACATGACTCCCTGAGGGGTTGAGAGTATTAATAGACCTATATCTCTTGAAGGGAGCTTCTTCCTTAACCAGTCAGGCATGCTGCGTAACTCCGCGTACGTTATGGGCGTCCTGGGCTTTATCACGCCGGCGTCGTTGATTCTGCCCAGCAACTGAACCTTAATCTTGCCGGACCTCCCATCATCAATATATTCAAACTCTCCTACGTACCCATACCTCTGGAGAGTTCTTAAAGTCATGGCTATCAGCTTAGAGGCAGGCATTATGATAGCTTCCCTCTTACCCCTCATCTCGCAATTCTTCAGCGTTACTAAAGCGTTAGCTAAAGTGTCCATCATCACCATCTAAACAACACCTCACATATACTTCCTGAAACCCAACTCACTAGCTACCTCCCTAAAACACTGCCTACACAGGTATAGGTTATACTTCTGTATGACCGCGTCACGAGACCCGCAACGTTGACAGACCTGAACGCCTCTGCCGTACTTCCTGACCTTAGGAGCTCTGTACTTCCCCATCTCACACCACCCTAGTATTAAGTTCCTTAATAAAGAAAACTATTGCTTCCTCCCGAGAAACCCTCTGCCTGCGCGGCACGCGCGATCTCTTAACTCTCCTCCTCATCACCCTCAACCCAGGCTTCTCTAAAGTGACGCAAACGTCCATGCCGAAGATCCCTAACTCCGGATCATACTTGACTCCGGGGAGCATTATATGTTCTTTAATACCTATCGACACGTTGCCGTAGTCGTCGAAGCTTGAAGCTTTGACACGCCTGCCTATGGCGTCAAGAACCTTATTAAGGAAACTCACAGCACCCTCACCCCTCAGGGTCACGGCGACCGCTATAGGCTCCCCTTTCCTAATATTGAATTCTTTTATGGTTCTCTTAGCCCTCCTTTCCGAAGGTTTCTGACCGGTAAGCATCTCAAGAACTCTGGCGGCCTTCCTAAGCCTCTCGCCAGACTCCCCGACACCTATGTTGACCGTGACTTTAGCTAGCCTAGGCTTCCTCATAGGGTTAGATTCCCAGAGTTCTAGGACTTTCTTAATTACTTCTTCACCTACCTCTACCCTAGCCTTACGAACGAGACTCATAAAGCTCCCTCAGGAACCTTAATTACCGGTTTCTCAGAACCTAGGACAAAGACTTTATCCAAGGTTGTGAAGAACTCGTTACCTTTGAAATCACTTAACTGAACCTGCTTACGGTAGTGCCTGACACCCTCAAATATCTTGAGTATCTTAGCAACCCTGCCAACGTTCTTACCGCCAATTATTATGGCAGGGGACCCCTCCCTCATGGGGTAGTACTCCTCTATCTTGCCGTCCAACAACGACAACTTAACAGTACCTAAAGAGTCGTAAATATCCTCGACCGGGTTCCTAGGATCTGACACCCTAACCAAGACGTTCCTGCCGTCATGAAGGTTTAACTGGATATGACCTCCCTTAACCGTGGTCTTGTCCTCGATCCTGCATAGCTTGAAGCGAGCCTCCTCCTCAGGTATGGGCAACAAGCCTAGAACCTTCGTAGGGACTGGCACAACCCTGAAATACTCGCCAGTCTTGACTACCTCGATCACGTCCATAAAACCTACGGGGAATTTATAGTCTTTGCGAACCCTACCATCAACCCTTATGTTGCCCTCGGCTATGATCTTTCTTGCCTCACCGCTAGTCTCAGCCAACCCGATAAAATCTCTCACCACTATTAGCAAGGGTACTGACCTGCTGATCGGGTGAGGTCCTGGGGAGGTCTTCACTGTCCACTTATAAGCTTTCCTAAGCACGGGCCAGAAAGCCGGTGCCTCAAAACTCTTCGTGTGCCTACTACCTCCCTTCCTAGCCACTCACATCACCTCCTTCCATAGGTTTTGACTCCTTATTAGCGTTACTGCTACCAGCTTCTTCCTCGGAAACCTTCTCAGCCTTACCTCCCCTCCTCTCCACTATCTTCATACGCCTCTTATCGCTGAGATCTAGCTTGATTATCATAACTTTTGATGGGTGGATAGGGTAGTAAACCGGTGTCCCGTCAGCCTTCTTTATGGTCACGCCCTCGATGTGTAACGCGATCTCGTCGTAATCTACCTTGATGACCTTCCCTTCATGACCTTTCCAATCTCCTCTCAATATCTTGACTGTGTCGCCGGCTCTAACGTAGATTCTCTTTATGCCTAACTTCTCTCTAAGCTCTCTGGAGAGAGGTGCGGTAACGAACTTATGTCTTATGTGTAGGGATGCTTCACGCACGCTCAATCTCTGCTTACCTGGTTTAATGGACGGACTCACGTGAATCACCCTACACTATGATCGATGCTAATGTAGCTATCCTGGGCCACCTCTCAGCAGCTTCTCTAGCCATAGGCCCTCTGAGCTCCGTTCCTTTCGGCGTTCCGTCAGGCGCTATTATCACGCAAGCGTTGTCTTCGAAGCTAAGCCACCTACCGTCACTCCTCCTGAAAGGCTTTCTTTGCCTTATGATCACGGCTTGAAGAACCTGGCCCACCAACTCGGTACTACCCTTCTTAACAGTAACCACGACTAAATCACCCACGGTAGCTGAGGGGCGCCTACGCAGCCTACTCTTAACGCCTGGGATTCCTATAACCGTCACAACCTTAGCGCCGCTGTTATCAGCTACCTTAAGGTTCGTACCTATGGTTACTCCGGCAACCCTGCCGAAACGCCCAAGCGCTGCACCACCCTTCTTCTCAGGCATCACTGACCGCCCTCCTTAAGAACACCTAACACAACCCAGCTAACAGACTTAGCTAGAGGTCTTGTTTCCCCAATCAAAACGTCATCTCCTAGATTCAAGGAAATGCAAGGGGGCACCCTAGCGTGAATCCTTGACCTACGCCTCTCATACCTCTTGAATTTACTCACGTAAACCAGGTAATCTCTCTCAACAACGGCTAGCTTCCTACCCCTCAACTTAACAACTCTTCCCACGATAAGCCCTCCCCTGACCTTAAGGTGTCCATGCCAAGGACACTCATCGTCGTCGCATGTCTTGCTAGGGGGTTCGAGACCCTCAAACTTAATCCCTATATCACGTACCTTAGACCCACTCATCATCAACCACCCGCAACCCTCTTCAACCTGTCTTCAGGTCTGCCCACTATATCATCACCGCGCACTATGACATTAGTTCCGTCATCGAGCTTAAAAGCAAAAAGACCTCCAATTTTAGGTACCTTAAGTACCCTTCCACCACTCAATACCTCCAACATATTCTTAGTCTCACCGATAACCAGACCGCTCACGCTAATCATAGACGCGTCAGTGTGCGACTTAACGGAAACCTCAAGCCCTACCAACTCGTGATATCTTAAATTCCTGGCAGTCCTCCTCATTTCGCGTTCTCCCCACCCACAGATTTCTTAAGCTCCTCCTCCCGGTTCACCGTCAATATCCTGGCTATGTTCTTCCTCACGATCCTTATCCTAGCAGTATCTTTCAGAGTCCCTACCTGTGCTTGAGTCCTTAACTTAATTAACTCTGTCCTCAGTTCAACCAATAACTTCTCCCGTTCCTCCCTACTCTTACTCCTTAATTCCTTAGCGGAGAGACTCAAGACGTATCACCCCTAAGACAACTCACTACCCCCACGCTCTGACACGGTTTGAGGCTCTGCGCTTACCTGCACTGGGGTCTCAGCACCGACCTTAATCACGTCGTCAGGCTCTCCGGGCTTAACTATGAGTACTTCAATACCGTAAATACCTGGCTTAAGCAGTAGGTGGACAACAGCCCTGTCCAGGAGTCTGTCCAAGTGTTGCCCGGTCTTATAGACCTTACCAGCCCTCAGCTTCTCGTACCTAGCTCTCTCACTAACTATTTTACCGCTAATCACTATCTCAACTCCCTGAGCACCAGCAGCTAAAACCCTCCTCAACGCTACGAAAGCCGCTCTACGAAAATGATAGCCTTTCTCAATAGCTAGCGCTATCCTGCTAGCAACTATCCTAGCGTCTAGGTCAGGATTCTCGACCTGAGTAACAACTAATTGAGGGTTCTCGATCTTGAAGTACTTCTCTAAAACCTCGGTTAATTGTTTTATTGTCTGCCCTTTCCTGCCTATGATCATTGAGGGTCTATCAGCGTATAAAACCACCCTAGTCCCCAACGGGGTCTTTATCAACTCAACCCTGGAATACCCGGCTCTAACGAAATTCTTTGATAAGAACTCGTCTATCTTCAGCCTAACTAGGTTCAACCCTATGAAATGTTCCTTCACGTCGACCAAGTCAATCACCTCTCAGCCACTATTACCTCTATGTTGACTGTTGTCCTGATCTTAGGGGTAGCTCTAGCGAAGGCTCTAGGCATCCACCTCTTTAAGTACCTGCCTTTGTGGGCGGCTATGTGATGTATGTATAGGCGCTCAACATCTAGGTTCTTATTCTCCGCGTTATTCTCTACGTTCTTCAAGAGCTTGTAGATCTCTCTCGCAGCCTTAACAGGGTACCTACCTATAGGGGACTTCCACCTAGGAAACATTGAGGAAAGACCTTTCTTGTGAGCGATGCTTAGCTTATACCTAACGTAAGGAACCGGAACCTCCTTCCTAACAACCTTTTCCAAGAAATCCTCAGCTTCCTTCAACCTCATACCCCTTATTATTTTGAGGATCTCGTAACTCTCCTTCAGGGAAATAGGTACATCCCTAACTACAGCTTTAGCAACTCTCCCCTCGTCTTCCACCTTAACGGAGTATCTCCAGACCGGCACTATCTACCCCTCCAACCCTTAGCGACTACTTTTTAAACTATAATAGCCTTAAAAAGCTAAATCATGTAGAACAGCCACGCTAACCCCGAAGTTAACGGCTTCCCGCCCTCAGACACGTTCTCGGCAAGCCCTCGCACAACGATTTAAAACTGACCAAACATCATTAATATATTTAGGTGAGTAACGTGAAAGTGCCTCTTAAGAGGGTTAACGAGTATGAGTGGGAGATACCGTCGTCTTACAAGAGTTGCATGAGAGTCCCCGCTATAATATTCGCGGACGACTTCCTAATCTCGAAGATGAGTGAGGATTTGACGTTGGAGCAAGCGGCGAACGTCGGTTGCTTGCCCGGTATTGAGGTTGCT
Source organism: uncultured Desulfurococcaceae archaeon (assembly GCA_964636755.1). Taxonomy (GTDB): domain Archaea; phylum Thermoproteota; class Thermoprotei_A; order Sulfolobales; family NBVN01; genus Zestomicrobium. Next base: position 2,423 of record CAZWSU010000004.1, on the reverse strand, counting down.
TCCTATGTGATGCCTGACGGCCATCAAGGGTACGGGTTCCCTATCGGCGGGGTGGCTGGCGTAAGAGCGGACGACGGATACATATCGCCGGGCGGGGTCGGCTACGACATCAACTGCGGTGTCAGGTTGCTGCGAACTAACCTAAGTATTAAAGACGTGAAAGACAGGATTAAGGAGCTCGTTGACACAATATTCAGGAACGTCCCGTCAGGTGTTGGGAGTACAGGTAAGCTGAAACTCAGCTTTACTGAGTTAGACAGGGTCCTTAATGAGGGTGTTGACTGGGCTATCAGTAAGGGCTTCGGGTGGGAGGAGGATAGGGAATTCATAGAGAGTTACGGGAGGATAGAGTACGCTAACGCTAGTAAAGTCAGTAATACGGCTAAGTCGAGGGGGGCTGACCAGCTAGGCACTTTAGGAGCAGGCAATCACTTCCTCGAGATTCAGGTCGTTGATAAGATATACGATGAGAGACTGGCTAAGGCGATGGGCATAGACCACGAAGGGCAGATAACCATAATGGTTCACACAGGTTCTAGGGGGTTGGGGCATCAAGTAGCGAGCGATTATTTAGGGGTTATGGAGAGAGCTATGCGTAAGTACGGCTTCAGCCCACCGGATAGGGAGCTAGCTTCAGTACCCTTCAACTCGAAAGAAGGGCAAGACTACTTCGAAGCTATGGCTGCCGCCGCGAATTACGCGTTCACCAATAGGCAAATAATAACTCACTGGGTTAGGGAGTCCGTGGCTAGAGTGTTCGGGACCAAGCCTGAGAACCTTGACTTAAGAGCTATTTATGACGTAGCACACAACATAGCTAAACTAGAAGAACATGAAGTTGAGGGCAAGAACATGAAGTTAGTGGTTCACAGGAAGGGCGCTACGAGAGCTTTCCCGCCCGGACACCCGGAGATACCTAAGGTGTATAGGAACGTCGGTCAGCCCGTCTTAATACCTGGGTCTATGGGAACAGCTAGTTACTTAATGGTCGGTATTCCTGAAGGTAAGAGAACTTTCTACTCCGCGGCTCACGGAGCCGGTAGATGGCTTTCTAGGAACGAAGCTCTGAGAAGGAGTAGAGCTGACGCAGTGTTAAACAAACTACTTAGCTCAGGAATCTACGTTAAAGCAACTTCTAAGGAGACCGTGGTTGAGGAGATGCCGGAAGCCTACAAAGACGTTGATAGAGTAGCCCTAGTATCGCATAAAGTGGGTATAGCTGCCTTAGTAGCTAGGATGAGACCGCTCGGAGTAGTTAAGGGATGAAATAATTACTCGAAGTTAAGTAAGGACTCACAAAGCATTATTTCCCCATTCTTTTCAGTATTTCCTAAACGTCTTAGGACTAGGCCGTAGTTTAAGTGGGTCAACGCCCTATTTTGTTAATGCACTGAGTGGGTTCTTCAAAGCATAGGGACGTGCTTGTGTCGAGAGACATATATGAGGCGTACCTGTTATAGTAGGGCTCCCCAACGCGGCTGAAGAGGGTTACTACCCTACCTCTGTGGTTTAGTTTAAAGCCTTCGTAGGACGGTTCGTGACCCCTGATAACTAGCCTTACTCTAAACCTCTTCAGAACCCACTGGGTAACGGGTATCCCGAATAAGTAGCCGGCACCCCTAGGGGACGGGGTCCTCCCTATGTTGAGATCTACCGGATCGTTCCAGAGTATTTCCTCAAGCAATCTAATCCTCTCATGCTCATTAGTTCCTAGAAGGTATTCGTTGAGTGAGACGTCGGAGTTGTAGTTCTGTGTAGGTAACCCGCCGTGCAAAGCTATGAACGAATTTCTTACGTACAGAACTAAGGGCATGCTATTAAATAACTCCATGAAGTCCTGATATATCTCATTACCCTTAACGTACCCATAAGCCCTCTTAAGAACTTGAGGGAAATCATGAGGCAGTGGTATTAGGTGTGGTGGGGGTTCGTGATTTCCTCTAAGAAGAGTCACGTTATCAGGGAAATCTTTTTTGAGTAGTAACGCCGTTAACAAGCATTCCAGCTGATGAGTACCCCTGTCAACGTAATCCCCCAGGAAAACTAGTTCCACGGAGCCCTCCCTTACCAAGCTGATGTTGAGCTTCATCAAGATCTTCTTCAAGGTCTCTAAATCGCCGTGTAAATCCCCAATAATGAAGAAAGTCCTACCGCCCTCCTTAGTTATTATGGGCCCGCCGTACTTTCTCAAATCGTTAGCAAGTACTTCACTCGTCAAACCCCTTACAAACTCCTTCATCTTAGAATAATCACTTAGCAGAACGTCGAGAGAGCCCTTAACGTAATCCCAAACAGTGCTTAGACTCACCCCTAACACCACCTACTCACGCTACTAAATAATAATTCTAGCAGAACGTATTTAACATTACGTGAGATCCATTCCTTAGACTTTAGTGAAGTCCCCTGAACTCGGAGGCTTGATG
>CAZWSU010000003.1:0-45761 GCA_964636755.1 uncultured Desulfurococcaceae archaeon | reverse complement strand
AGACCTAAAACACGTGTAAACATAAGAGAAGTGAGGCAAATAAACTTATTAAACTATTAAACTTTATAACACACAACTCTTATATGTAAAATAAGGGATATATTAGTAAAATCAAAGCTGGAAACAGTGCCGGGGTCGCCTAGCCTGGTAGGGCGCCGGCCTGCTAAGCCGGTGGGGGTTTCCCCGCGCGGGTTCAAATCCCGCCCCCGGCGCCATCCCTCTCTTCCTGAACTCCTCGTAGATAGCTTAAATAACTTTAATGTTTCCAACACACGCATCCTCCCCTCAATCATTGCTCTACTCTTCGCTGTCTCTAACTTAAGTCGCTTCCTGTCTTGTCGTGCGTGTCTCTGGGTCTGCAAAGGACTGGGCACTTAAAGATAAGAGCTTTGAATAATCTTAATAGCAGGAAAGGATGATTCCATGCTTGCCGAGAGAATTCAAAAATAACTTATTCTGTATTTTTGCGTAGCATTTCCACTGCTTTAGGTAGAAGAGTTTCTATTGGCTTATACTCTCCATTTTCAGTTTTTTCTATAAAGCTGTATTTGACTAAGTTTTGAAGTAATGAGTTGAACCTGTTATCCGGTATATACCCTGCAACACCTTCCGTGAAATGCTTTATTTCACTCCAAGATTTTAAGCCTAGTGAGATGGCCCGTAGAATTGCTATATATCTTTTGGGAGAGTATTTAACTATTTTCTCTAGTTCGCTAGCTAATAGCTTTGCCGCATCTTCTTCTACACGTTTTAATGCTTCAACATGGGTTAACCCGTATGTTACTCTATAATATCCGTATAGAGATAGCCAACCAACTATGCCGTTGAGTTTATCTACGGTATCCTCGGTTTCTTCTTCTTTAACGGCTATTCCGGCTTCATTGAAGCCTTTCTTGAGAAAGTCTATGGATTGCTCTCTAGAGAATTTACTTAGTTTTATCTCAAGTCTTGCCCTACCAAATAAAGGTGAGTTTGGGTCGCTTAGCTTTAAGAAGTCGCTTAGCACACCGACTTCACTACCTGTAACCACGAAAGTTACATTTTCTAGAGTGTCTATTGACCACGCGAGTAAGTCTCTCCATCGAGGATAAGCTCTAAGTTCTTGCGCCTCATCAAGAACTATGACAACCCGTGTTTTTCGTTTCTTAGCCCATCTATTAGCATGTTCTAATACCTTAGTAGGTAGCTCACCTCTCTTCTCTCTAATCCTCAACTTCAACATTCCTAAATCTAGAGATTCCACATACTCTAACACATTACTAAGAAACTCTTCGACCCTGCCCTGATAACTTTCATACCGCTTCAAAACCTCCCCAACAACCCCTAAAAGAATTTGGGGTGATAGAAAGGATAGGTCTACAAGAAACCCCCTCACATCAATAGGGATAAAAGGTATACCCAGCTCTGAGAGACCTACGTAAACAAGACTAGTTTTCCCCACTCTTCTAACACCATAAACTATTATCAAGCCTTCACCAGCTTCAACGCCTTTAAAGAATAATTGAAGCTCCTCTTTCCTATCATAAAAATCTTCTCCCCTAATTTTAGGCCTCCTATCAAATAGCACGACTTACGCCCCCATAAGTAACTTACGCCCCCGTAAGTTATAAACTTTTATCAGAATTACGACATTATCGACATGAAGTCTAGTTTCTCCTTACCAAACAACATCACCCCAAACTTATGCTACGCTAAGATGCCAGAAACTTTTCATAGTTTTGGAGGAGTGTGTCACAGGTTATACTCCTACACCGTGAAGTTCGAGAGGATCGAGGTCCGGAAGCTACCTAGCTCCTACGTTTACGAGATAGCGTATACGGCTACCAAGGAAACCGAGCGAGGGGTGTTCGGGAGCATCAGCGAGAGGGTTAAGACAGTGTTCAGCAAGTCTGGCTGACTTCTGGGGACTCGATGGAGCACTCCGGCAGGAAGACCGAGGTGGTTAAGACTGACCTACAGAACGCTAAGAAGACAGGGGTTAGTGATATAGGCTGGCTAGCACAGCTCGCTGACATCAAGTACCTAGCCGTCACATCAGTGCTGGTACTCCTAGCCACTGCAGTTGTCCTAATCAGAAAGGCGAGGTAGAACCTACTTCAACTAAAACTTTTACCAGCTCCTATGCAAACCTCATCTAGACACACGGGAGGCTCAGCACTCTTGCAGGTTTATCAATATAACTTGATATGATCATTCATTGTTTCACTCTGCCGTCCTTCATCCCGCTCAAGTTCTCATCTAGCGTTCGGAGGTACCCTAGGACTCTGGGTACCTCTTCTGTATCCTCTCAATCCGGACTCTACGTGTCAGCATCTTCCTCATATCTCCCCGCCATATCGAGAACCCTAGCCCTTCAGGGCGGGGAGGAGGTCAGGATGAGAGATGTTATGATAAAAATAATTATTTTTAATTAACGATCATTCCTCCACAACTTCATACGCATATACATTACTTAAAACATAGTTCCCGACATTATCTACCGCGACTATATAGAATTCTATTGATGTATCCGGCGCCACATCTAGTGCTATTTCGTAGAGTTCTTCTCTATAACCATAACCGCCTATCGGTTCTGTTACATACGTTCTTGATATATCCATGTCTTTGTACATCCATTCAGAGCCATTTACGCTATAAACAAGTGTAACTCTATAGAGAGCGCTTTCGTTATCATAAGCCTCTGTGTATATGATTAACTTGCTATAATCTTCGCTGAGCTTTACTGAGACGTTATTTATTCGAGGGCTTTCATTATCTCCTAATCTATATAGTGTATATGGGTCTGTAACAACATAAACTTCTCCATAGGCTGCAACAGCTATTGGATACCAGATTTTATCCCTAACATCTAGCACTATTTCACTAAGCTTCTCGCCTCTGCTCCACAAGATATAGAGTTTACAGTAACCGTTTCCTTCCTCTGATTTAACAGGCAAAACAATAACGTCATTCGATGCAATAGGCGCTACACTATCTTCATCATATAGTATTTGATATTTCCCGAGGATACTACCATTCATGTCGACTATGTATAAATCACGAGGCCTTTCACCCAACTCCCTCGTGACATATATAGCCTGACTTCCTACAGCCATATATGGATACCCCTCTACATTACTCCCAGCACCATACTCTTTCATCCACAGAAGCTCGCCTTCAGTACTTAATACCGCAACCCTTCCATAGTGCTCTAGAATAACTTTGCCGTTTTTGGAGATAGGCCAGCTACCATAATCCCAATACCAAAGTATTTTACCATCCTCAACATCAACAGCATAAAGCTTTGAAGCCATGGCGTAAAGAATACCATCGCCATAGGCAATACCCTCAATAGTGGAGCCGAGACGTGTCCTCCACACCAGTTTACCATCTTCAGATACGCAAAACACGTAACCGTCTCCAACGCTACCAACAAATACTTTACCATCTGCTACAATCAAGTTTGAACTAATATCTATAATGCTAGATAATACATGCTCAGGCTCTAGCTCCACACGCCATATAACATCTCCTGATTTCTTATCTAAAGCCAATATATAGGCATTATCTACATCAAGATAAGAAGTTGTGGCTACATAGACATATTCACCGAGGCCATAAGCTACCGTAAATCTATATAAACCCAAGGCTCTCCACTTCCACACAGGCTGAGGATATTTTGTAGATCTTCCCGAAGTGCTCTCATCATATATTTCTACACCCCATACAAGCTCTCCACTAGATCTATTCAATGCGTAAATCCCAGAGTCATCAGCAAGGTATATAAAGTTGTCTTCTATTAAAGGCTCCGCTAACACTCCATGTATATTTGCTGACACGTTAATCCTGTATATTACCTTCAGAGACCTGGGTAGAGATGCTGGGTACATTCTATCGCTATTAGCTCCACCCCTCCATAAAGTCCAGGAATAAAGCTTTGGTAAATACTCTACAGGCAATTCAACGGCTGTTTTAGTTGGCTGAGCGATTCTTAAAGATAACTTAGTCGGTTTAGGGGAAGTAGTTATTGATGTAGTAGGAGAAGGAAAAGGGCTGGTAGTTGATTGTTGGAATTCACCCCCCTCCCTAATTAAAATGAAGCCAATTAACCCCGCAATAACGACCATGACAATAGCAATAACTACTATAGTAGAACGTTTTGAGACCCCATCATATAATTTCATACTAGGACCTCTATTTGTACTAGGATCTACGAAGCTTATAAATACCGCATTCTGTGAAGGAGATCCAGCTCTTTGAAGAGGTCTTCTCCCACTTTGTCGGGATCTCCTATCTTGAATGAGGGTGAGGAGATCAAATAAGTTTTTCTTTCTCTAAGCTTCTCAGGATTTCCCTTAGTTCTTCTTCTGTGTATACTTTGTATTTGATTCGGTCTTCAGGTGTCTTGATGCCGAATGTGTAGGAGATATCGCTTAGTAGCTTATAGTTCTCTACCCACTCTATCAGTGGTAGTGGTTCTTTGAATAATCTATAGTTGCCTTCATTGCTTAACACTATTACTGGGAGATCTGCAGGTCTTATGATATGTGGTATCTCCCTTATCTTACTCCCGTACCTCCCTATAGCCTCCTCCCACACCTCCCTCAAGCTATACCTGGCTTTCCTCAAGCTCAGCTCCGCCGATATCTCTGTTAAGTCCACTATCTCATCTACCTTCATGTAGCCCACTACGTAGATCCCCCTATCAGATCTGAGGAAAGTTTTCCTAATCTCGGTGAAGCCCTTTCTCTCGTTGAAGAATCCTGGCGGGTACTTAGCGAGGCCTGCAGCAAAAAATATGTAGCAGTTATCACAATCTTTAAAATCCCTAGGTATTCTACCACCGATAGTTCTCCAATAATCAGCGTAAACACCTATATCGAATCTCGGGTCCCAATGAGCGACAATCTTGCTTACGTGATGACTCGACCCCCCTATCAAGACGTAGTCGTAAGGCATGTACTTACTCAGCGGGTGATCCCCACACCTACTCGCAATACTCGAATACGCGAATTTCTGGATTATTGAAGTATCTACGTCACCCCTCACAGGTTCCGGGACTGGCAAAACCTCATAACATCTCTCAAAATGCGGAGAGTAATAACCTCCGTCAGCAGACTCAAAGAAAACTCTGAGGAGTAGTCCCTTGATAGGTGGTAGAACCAACTCACTCATCACCTACTATCTATTCTCGGCTTCTCGTTTTTATAGCTGAGTGACTGACTCGTTAACTCGTTCTTAATCTCATCTAGAATCTTCCTAAAATCTTCTAAGACATCAATCACTTCCTCCCTAGAAAGACCACTGACCTCCATCATACCTAAAGCTTGCTTAACTGAGCGTTTGAAAGCTTCATTCTTTGTTAAGCCCCTCTTCCTCCAGTGCCTGTAGAGACGTAACGCAGATATTATAGCTCCCTCAACATACCTCCTACGTGACTCTTCCTCGGATACCACCACCAACTCCTCATACCCTACCTCATCTTAACCCGGTTGGCAAGCCGTCGTTCCTCAGTAGGTGATGGTTCATAGCCATTTACGCTTGTTGCCTCCAGACTCCCCACCACCTACCTCTCAACGGTCTCCCGAGCCCCCTCACCGAGGTAGCTCCGCCCCGGTCGCCCAGGGCTTCACGACCCCACGGCTCTCGGAAACCCGGGGGGCCAATAAAATAAAGCTTTAAGAATTTATAAGTACTTCAACACTCCCGAATATCGTGTGCGGTCATGGAGAATAGTTTCTATGGGGGCTTCATTGAATTATTTTGTGAGCTCGTTATTTCAGCCTAATAAAAATAATTGTTTTGATTAATCCTTACTTTTTCTTCCTAATAGATTCCAGTATTTCTTTAGCTACGTCAAGTCTTATAGCGTCTCTCTTAATCATTTCTTGAACAACTATGTCTATCTCAGATCCCCTGGCGCCGGCAGTTATAGCTATGTTTCTTGCGTGTAGTTTCATGTGACCTTTCTGTATGCCTTCAGTAGCTAGTGCCCTCAGTGCTGCTAAGTTCTGAGCTAGCCCTACAGCACCCATGATCTCGGCCAGTTCCTTAGCTGTCTTAATACCTAAGATCTTCAGGCTTAACTGTGCTATCGGGTTTACCTTGACAGCACCCCCTATGAGTCCTACCGCCATAGGCATTTCTAAAAAGCCTACTAAGTCGCCGTTCTCATCTTTCTCCCAAACACTTAAGGATGTGTACTTGCCTGATCTAGCGGCGTAGGCGTGAGCACCGGCTTCCAGAGCCCTGGTGTCCTGCCCTGTCGCGAGAGCGACAGCGATCACGCCGTTCATTATTCCTTTATTATGTGTCGCAGCTCTGTAAGGATCTGCTGAAGCGAAAGCCCAAGCATAAACAATGCCGTCAACAACCTCCTCCCCTCCTAAGACGTCCTTAGGCACCTTACCCCAAGCACGCACCAACCTCCTATCAGCTAAGTTAGACACTATCCTCAAATAAACCTTACCGCCAGTCCACTTCTCTATGTGTGGAGCGACCTTCTCCGCCATAGTATTGACCGTGTTGGCACCCATCGCGTCTTTAACGTCTACTATGAGATTTGTTATAACCATAGGTCCTGTGGGGGACTCAATCACGTAGACCTCAACATCCCTAACACCCCCTCCTAAACTGATTAAGAGCGGGTTCGTAGCGTTAGCTATCTCCTTTATCTCCTCCTTATGCTCGTAAATCAAGTATTTCGCGGCATGAGGTGCTGCAACACCGACTAGCTGAATCTGAGCTATCATGAGCGACTCAGTAGCTTGAGCTTTTATACCGCCACCCTCCCTAAGCATCTTAGCAGCGTTAGAAGCCGCAGCAACTACCGAGGGCTCTTCTATAGCCATAGGGACCAGGTATTCCTTACCGTTAATCAGGAAGTTAGTCGCTATCCCTAGCGGCAGGGATAGGGTTCCGACAACGTTTTCTATCATCCTGTCAGCTATTTCGAGAGGTAACGTACCCTCCTTAAGCAAGAGCTTCACGTCCTCGTCACTTAAGCCCGCTAACTCCTTAAGCTTCTCAACCCTCTCACTCAAAGTTAGTTTATGAAAACCTGGTAGACGCGAAGTGGAGACCACGTTACAGTACCTCCGAAAAGATATCGTAGGCCTAGTTTTAAGGGTGAGGATTATGAGATCCTTGATGAGGGTTCTTAAAAACTTAAATAATCATTGTAAGAGATAACTTTAAAGGTGCTTGAGACGAACGCGACCTTACTGACATGTTCGCTAGCTATAGCGGCGTTTCTCGCTTGGAGTGCTGGCTCTAACAACGCAGCTAACATAGTTGCGGCCGTGGTTGGGGCTGGGATCGTTAAGCTAAATAAAGCGTTATTAATTACCTCGATCTTCGTGGTGTTCGGTTCTCTCGTGCTCGGAGCTAACGTTGCCTGGGTTCTCGGCACTAGAGTGATCGACTCAAGCTCAATACACACATCCTTACTCACCACCGGCATGCTGGTAGCCATGTTTGCCGCTGGCTTCTGGGTCCTGGTCGCTTCACTACTTAGAGTGCCTGTCTCGGTAAACGAGACCGTATTAGCTGGTCTCATAGGATTCGGTGTTTCAGTAGACCCTCATGTGGTTATGTGGGGGGATATAGTCCTAATATATGTCCTCAGATTTCTCACTATACCTTTGTCGGGCCTCATATCTTTCACTATAAAGAAGTTCCTAGCTAGGTACTTAGAAGATCCTGAAACTACCCTACCAGCTAGCTTACTCTCCCTACACCTAATATCAGCATTCATAACGTACATCATGTTAAGTAAGTTGTTAGACGCTGTACTCAGCTTAGTAACAGCGCTTGCTTTAAGCACTTTACTGCTGGTCTTGAGTAAAGCTTACGTGGATGAGAAAACAAGCAACCAGTACGAGAAGATAATCATGTTTAGGAGTGTTTCATCTTTCTTAACGATTGCTTTGATGTCATTAGCTTACGGCGCGAGCAACGCCGGGATAGTTGCAGGACCTCTATACGTAATCATGATTAACGAGTTAGGCATTACGAGCGTGAACTACCTATCTATCCTGCTCTTATTCGGTGGATCACTCATTTCCCTCGGTGTGTTTTCTTGGGGTAGGAGGGTGGTAGGAACCTTAGCTGAGGATTTAGCCACCCTCAACTACTCAACGGCCGTGGTGACGTACGTCTCAACATCACTGACCGTGCTACTATTAGCTGAGTTAGGAGTGCCTGCAGCCACCACCATGGCTGTTGCAGGGAGTATTATTGGAGCTAGCTTAGCAGAGGGCTATAGTGCCGTTAACGTGGGCGTCGTGAAGAAGATGTTAGCGATATGGGCTTTAACAACGCCTGCGTGCATGGCGATCTCGTATGTCGCGTACGTATTCATGTCACGACTTATTTAAGGCTCCTACAGTAGAGCGCGAGCGTTCTCAGATAATCGCTAGCGTCTTCGGCGAAGTCAGTTATTCCCTCAAGCGCTTCAATAAGCTTATCAACCATCAGTATTATCGCCGGGTTTCTTATCACAGACCCATACTTAACTAGTAGCTGACGCCCCCTAACTAAAGTCCTATCAGCGTCTTCTTCAGCTACCTCCACCTTATATGCTTCGTTTAAGACCCTATCATATTCGCGATTGATTAGTAGCGAGGTAATATCATAGAGTCTTGAGACAGACTCGTAAGCTTTCGCGGAAAGTTCGTTGACAGCGTTCTTAATCTCACCGGGCAGCTCCAGGTACGGGAATAAGGTCATGTTCCTAGCGACTTCCTTAGATTGCTCAGCTATTAAGTCAAGCCTCCTAAGGAGTGTCGATATCCTCTCCCTCATGAAGCCCGGGTGTAGATCCTGCAACCTCACCAGCAGGTTACGCCTGATCTCATCTGCTAGCGTATCCTCGTGAATACCCTTAGCGAAAGACTCCATAGCCTCAGCAGTCCTAAATTCCTCAAGTAGTTTAATACCTTCATTACTTAACTTAACTATGTTGACGACAGCTCTCACATATTTCAGCAACTCATTACTCATGCTGCTCTCAAACTCACACTCCAACGAAAGCCCCAAAACTAATTCGTTAAACAAAATAAAATAACCTCTCGATACAGAAGCCACGTGACCCTGCAGTTCAGGGAGGGGAAGAGGTCTGCCTGATGAATCCGAAGTATTCTTTAACTTGCTTATCACGTTCCTTAATCTCAGTAACACGATGCTTAAGTAGTCTCAAGAATTTAAGCGTGTAGTATGTGGTGAATATTGAGTGTAGGTACATCCCTAGAAGACCGAGCAATCCTTGAAGAGGTCTATACCCTAGATATCTTTCTCTAGCGAGGAGCTCAAGTCTTGCCGCAAGGTAAGTTAAGCTGACTAAATACGCTAAGAACACGGTCTCGGTAGGTATTAATATTAAAAAATAAGTCAAACCTAACGATACTATGATAAGGTAGGCAAGCGATATTATAATTGGTGATAGAGCGAAGAGGAACCAGGGGATGAAGTCAGGCGGGAATTTCCTCCCAATAAGTAATGAACCCTCAACCAATCCTCTCACTCTATTACGTTGCCAGGCAACAACCTCCCTGAAGGATCTCGGTACCGTGGTTATTAATGAAGCCTCCTCACAATGGCAGAACTCGGCACTACCCTGTACTGAGAGGCTGAAAAAGAAATCATCGCTCCTAGGTATTGCAGGATACACGAACTTCTCATAGAGACCCGTCTTAACAGCTTTGTTATTCCCGGGAGCGTGTCTTCTAGAGACGAACTTAAAGAGGTGGTGATATGTGTGATACCAGTAGAAGAGCATTCCCCAGAAACTATCTCTCACGTATGTAGACCCGGAACATACGTCACACACCCCTCTATCATTAAAACACTTTAGGAATCCGCTTATGTAGTTCCTAGAATACACGTTCTCAGAATCCCCCCAAATAATCAAGTCATAACCTGAGTCCATGGCGTACCTAACGGCCTCTATCCTAGCTTGCCCAACCCCTCCCTTAAATCTCTGCTTAACGAAGTTAACACACTTAAATCTCTCCCTAAACCTCTCGGCAACTAGCTCGGAACCGTCCTCAGACCATCCGTCAACGATTAGAATATCGAAATCCATGCAAACACTCACGTTAGACTGGTTAACTAAGGACTCAAGAGCTTTCTCCAAGCCTTCAGCATTATCCTTATTCAGTAACACTACCAGCACACGCAACCGTCAACACCAAGCACTACTAGTTAACTTCCCCTATTCAGCTCAAACCCTTACTTAAAGAAACGCATTAATTTAAAAACTAACTGATTGCTGAAATAATGGTAGCTAGATCTGCAAGGAAGATACGAGCAGCTATCTCGTCAAAGCATTCTTAGTTGATGATTAAACGGAAGCGCTGATAAGTTAAGAGTTTTTATAATATTCATGTTAAAATAAGAGAAACTCTCAAAACATGTTTTAACGTAAACACGTTGTTCAAAGTGAAAACACGCTGCATGAGGCCTCATCACAACGCTTGTTAGTCAATTCTTTACGAACCCACCACACTATTTCACGCATTTTTATCAAATAGTGTTTTAAAAGCTTTGTTAGAATATACGCATGTGGTGTAATAACTTGGCTTCGGCACCCAGATCAAATATGTTATTGGTTGGTTTAGTTATAGCTATAATAGTTGTGGGTGTTTTAGGCTATTACTTAGGGAGCATGATGGCTCCAACCTACACGACTACGGTAACTCAAGCAGCACAAACAGTCACTATGACTACCACGAAGACGGAGACTGTCACACCTGTTTATGAACCGCCTGCGAGGATTAGAGCGGGTTTCATATATGTGGGTCCTATAGGGGACTACGGCTGGACCTTCATGCACGACTTAGGGAGGAAGGTTGTTGCCGAGCTTTATAAGGAGTGGCTTGAGACCACATACTACGAGAGTGTTCCAGAAGGTGCTGAGGTCGATAAGTTGAGGGATTTGATAGGGAAGGGATATAACGTCTTCTTCACCACGTCATTTGGTTTCATGGAGGGTACGAGATCAGTAGCTTTACAATACCCTGACCTGATCTTCTGGCACTGTAGTGGCTACTTAAGAGAGAAAAACATGGGTACTTACTTCGCCGACTTCTATCAGGTCTACTACCTCAACGGATTAGCTGCCGGTGCTTTAACGAAGACTGGTAAGGTGGGTTACGTAGCCGCCTTCTTAATCCCCGAGGTGGTGAGGCACTTAAGCGCTTTCGCTATAGGTGCTAGGGAGGTCGCTCAGCAGAGAGGACTTAACTTAACCCTCTACGTGATAGAGATTGGTGCTTGGTACGATCCTGCTAAGGCAAGAGCCGCTGCCGAGACCTTAGTTGAGCAATACAACGTTGACGTGATAGCCTTCACAGAAGACTCAACAGCTATAATAGAATATGCTCAAGAACAGTTCGGGTTAGGTAAGGAGATATATGTCTTCAGCCACTACAGCCCCATGTACATTTACGGTCCTGACGTAGTAGTTAGCGGTCAGTTAGTTAGGTGGGAGATAATATACGCTGACATACTAGGCAAAATCAAGGCAGGCATCTACACCCCCACTAACCTGAAGAACGTTGATTACTGGTACCTCCTCAACACAGGAGCTGTTGATATGGCCGCACACATATTCCCTAACGGTAGCGTCATGTACATCAACCCGAAGTTTGAGGAACCCCTTAAGGAAGTTACTGTGACCGATGAGATGTCTGGCAAGACTATGAGTGTCTACGACTTGATATGGCTTAGGTACGAACAGATGAGGAATGCGCCGATGCTAATGTCTTTCCAGCAGATAGCTACTAGCCACGTCTACGAGAACGTGACTTCCATCACTATAACCATAGGAGGCACTCCCGTCACATACCCGATAGCTCCTGTCTTTGACCCGTTCATGGGTCCGTTAAGTGGATATAAGATAGATGATCCTACAGTGAAGGTTACTGTAGCTTCAGGCACTAGACTAGGACATGCCGATCTTTGGAGCATGGACTGGGTTCCAGATTTCGTGAGGATAGTCGGTAGAGCCACTCGTTAGGTGTCTTAAAAATGGGTACTCAGACCTTTTTTTCTTTAAATGGAGAGAGATCCTTAAACCCTATTATTTCCGTCCGTGGTTTGTGGAAGAGTTTCCCGGGTGTTGTAGCTTTAAGAGACGTTAGTCTTGATGTACTCCCTGGAGAGATACATGCCATTTTAGGCGAGAACGGCGCCGGTAAGTCAACGCTTCTGAAGATACTGTACGGTATTTACGTGCCAGATAAGGGGGATTTATTCTTTGGGGGGAGGAAGGTAGTAGTAACATCTCCTCAAGACGCAGTGAGGAATGGCTTAGTGCTTGTTTCTCAGGTTCCTCAACTCATAGACTCATTAACCATCGCTGAGAATTTGTCGCTATCTTTAAGTCAGTTTGGTTACGTGAGTAGCGTGAGGAAGGTTTCTAGATTTCTCTTGGAGAGAGGTAGGGAGTATGGTGTGAAGATAGACCCGGACGTGGAGGTTTGGAAGCTGAGTTATACTCAGAAACAATTAGTCGAGATTTTGAGAGCGTTATTACTTAACGCTAGGGTGATAGCCTTCGACGAAGCAACTACGCTCCTCCCGCATGCTGAGAAAGAGAAACTATATGACTTCATGAAGCTCTTTAAGAGTAAGGGAGGCGCAGTTCTGCTAGTAACGCATAAGATCCCTGAAGCTATGGAAGTTTCGGACAGGATAACAGTCCTCAGGAGAGGAGAGGTAGTCGGCACTGTCAGAACTAGTGAAACCACCCTAGATCAAGTCAGGTATATGATGTTTGGTGAGAGACTTGCTCAACTCAATTCTGGTAAGTATGAGAGACTTGGTGAGGGCGGCTCGGAGGTTTTAATTGTGAGAGATCTCTGGGTTAAGAGTGATTATGGCGTCTACGCTGTGAAGGGCGTGTCATTTAGTGTTCGCAGGGGTGAGATTTTAGGGATAGCCGGGGTCGCCGGTAACGGTCAGCTAGAACTTATCCAGGCTTTAGCAGGGTTGAGGAAGTCTGAGAGGGGTAGTATACGCTTACGTGTTAACGGGAATGAAATAGATGTTACTAATAAGGGTTCAACTATAATTAGGCGTTTAGGGATGGGGTACATACCGGACGAGCCTGTTAAGAAGGGTGTTTCACTAGATAATAGTATTGAGGAAAACATCGCGGTGCATCCAAGACTCGTAAGATTCTTAATAAGTTGGAGAAAGGTTAAGAGCTTAGCGTCTGATTTAGTCAAGGAGTTTAGTATAGTGACACCGTCAACGAATACTAAGGCTAAGGTTTTGTCAGGAGGTAATTTAATGAAGGTTTTAGTAGCTAGAGAGTTGACGGTCTCTAAGATTGCTTTGGTGGCTTACAACCCTACCAGGGGGTTAGACGAGGTCTCAGCACGTTATGTTAGGAGGTTAATAGTTAGTAAAGCTGTGAACGAAGGTATGTGTGCTGTGATCGCTTCTGAAGATCTTGACGAGATCATGGAGTTAAGTGACGTAATAGCTGTCATGAACTCCGGTTCTATCGTAGGTGTTTTTAAGTCTGGTGTGAGTAGGGAGGAAGTTGAGAGGGTTATGGTGAGTTAAGATGCGCTTGATAGTGGTCAAGCGTGTGAGGACGTCCAACTTATATTACGTTGGGATACCAGCACTCTCCATACTTGCGGGTTTAGCGTTATCTACACTCATATTCGCTTCTATAGGTGTGCCGCCAGATCTATTCATCAGCGAGATCCTCGCAGGTTTCCAAAGCCCTCAGACCTTAAGGTATTTCGCTCTACTCTTGATACTGGGCGTCGCGCTAACCATGAGTTTCAGAGCTTCTATCTGGAATATCGGTGCTGAGGGTCAGATGATTTGGGGGATGATTGCAGGGGGTTATATAGCGCTTTTCGTCGCAGCGCAATCCATGTACGTAAGTCCTAGTGAACTCTCTAATTACGCTAACATGCCCGGGGTAGAGATCATTGACGCGTCCCCTGTTAAGCCAGTCATCTCAATTCTCTTAATGGATCCCTCTCTAGGCAAGTTGCTGATGGTTTTGTTCGGTATGTTGGCTGGGGGTTTATGGGCTTTAATACCTGCAGTGCTTAAGGCGTACTTAGACATAGATGAAGTAGCGTCCACCCTCATCTTAAATTACGTGGCATATCAACTCTTTAATCACTTAGTCTCTTATAACTTGAGAGGTCTTAGTGTTCAAGCCAGGCAGTTCTTCAGGACTGATAGAATGAATTCAGCACTGCTCTTTAACTTAATTCCAGGTACCTCGGTCACTGTGCAGGAGGTGCTCATGGCTATAATATTCTTCGTCTCCATCATCTTGATGTATAGGTATACGGCAGTAGGTCTCAGACTGAAGATAATTGGGTCAAACCCGCAACTTCTTAGGTCTGTAGGGGTTGATGAGAGGAGGTATGTCTTGTTAGCGATGTTTTTGAGCGGGATGCTAGCAGGTGCTGCAGGAGTCTCAATACTCGCTAATCCCGGCATAGGTAAGTTAGAGAAGATAGCTAATGTGGTCAGCCCGCCTACGATGAACTTAGGTTACACTGCTATACTAGTTTCGTGGCTCTCAATGCTCGACCTACGGTTCATCCCTATATACGCTTACATCGTGGCATCCTTATTCCAAGGAAGTAGCTTGCTTCAATCAGAGATTAACTTGCTGTTTCCTGAGCTATCCTTGACTGGAGCCGCCCTAACCTACATACCTATAGGTTCCATACTGGTGGTCTACGTAATTCTGAGGATATTCACGGAGTACTCGGTGAGGATAATGAGGTGAGCTATGATGATAGGAGAGGCATTTAACGTGATAATCTCTATGTCCTCAATATTCGTTTTCTTGTACTTAGCGAGTCTAGGCAATTCCTTGGTCGAGAAGTCAGGCATACTTAACTTAGCTATTGACGGCGCGTATACGCTAGGTGTGGCCCTGGTCTTCACTCTACTAGTGTTTGTGAACGACCCCACACTAACGTTACTCATCACATCGCTCTTAATAGGATTGTTAGGCGTGTTAATAGCTTTCTTGACTACGAAACTACCTATATCTCACGGTGCCATAGGACTTTCAATTCAGTTCGTAGGTTACGGCCTCGCGTCATTCCTCGCGTACCCGGTGTCGTTGAAGGTTAGGGCTGAGAGGATAAACCTCAATACCTATCCTACAATACCTGAGGTTGTCTTAACTTTCTTGATTCTGTCCGTATTGATTGGAGTGTCAGCGTACCTACTCATTTATAGAACTAAGTTAGGAGCTGCTATAAGAGCTGTGGGCGAGAATCCTGCTGGAGCTTCAGCTCTAGGTATTAACGTCCTTAAAATAAGGATCATAGCTACCTTCCTAGGGTATGTTTTAATAGGGTCCGCGTCCTCACTTTTCCTCCTACTATACACGAAGAACTGGCAGGAAGGTTTAGGAATGGGTTATGGCTGGATTTCCTTCGCGATATCTCTATCATCTGGTAGGCATCCTCTCGTAGGGATAGTTACATCAGTAATATTCGCTACACTCATCAGGTACGCATACGTACTCCAAGATATTCTGATAGGGTATGGAATAAGCATATCAACCTTCATAGTCATCGCTCTCCCGTTCATAGCAGCAGTATTCATACCCCTCGTAGTTACCGCGATCCCGCAACTACGTAGGAGGTTCGCACCACCTAAGCACTTAGGAAAGATATTCTTTAGTGAGGAAAGATCTGTCTGAAAACTCCTCACTATCAAGTTTATCGCATACCGTAATTCAGACTGTGGATCCCTCAAGTTTAGGAGCGTCAACTAATAAACTAACGAGATATTCTTTAAAGACTATATCCTAATATTAGTTTTGGGTTGGAGTGAATGACTGAGAAGATTGTTAAGAAGGTTGGTTTGGTGGGTAAGGGATCCTTATCAGTAGTTATACCCAAGAAGTGGGCAGACTCTATGGGTGTGAAGCCTGGTGATGAGGTAGGTCTGATTTTTAACGGCTCTAAAATAACTTTAGTGCCTCATACACAAGAAGAACCTGAGAACGTCAACATATTGATTGAGGTTGATGATCCGGATTTAGCTTTAAGAAAACTCATAGCCTCATACGTTGAAGGGGTTACCAGAGTAAAAGTAAGAGCTGAATACGCGGAGTTGCTTAAGATCTCTGAGAAACTCAGAGAGAATATCTCCATGTTTATGCTTAGGGCGGAACCCGGCTCGAAAATACACGAAATATTGTTTGATGACGTGAAGACGGACATGCCGTCAACCCTTAAACTCATGGAATCAATAACTACTGAAGTTTTGGAGAATTTGTTTAACATGAATTACGAGAAGGCTTCTATGTATTACAAAGAATTCATGAGGAACTACCTCTACTTCTTAAGAAACCTAAAACTCGGTCTAGCCGAGAACAGTATCGAACCTTATGAGGCTATAGACCTACTACTCTCCATAGAATACATTAAAGAGCTAGTTAATACATTCCTTAACATAAGAGAACTCACCCCCTCAGAGATGAGATGTGTTGAGAAACTTGTAGAATTAGCTGAGGGATCTATAAGTTCCCTACTAGCTCAAGACGTGGACGCAGCCGTCAATACCGCAAGCAATGTACTTAAGCTACTTAAAAACATAGACGTGGAAACTGATTTTTGTAGGAGGTGCTCATATCTCATATCAAGAATCTCGGAGTTAGTTCTAGGACGTTGCATAAGGAATAAAGCGTGTAGGTGTAAGCATTTCTATCCTAAGGTGTGAGTCTCGCAACACGCGTAAAATCGTATGATTCCCTCAAGCTAGATCCTTTTAATTAAACTTACTTACCTAAAAGTAAGTTTAATTAAGTTCTCTTTATATAGATCGTATCTCCTTAGTATAGCTAGGGATACTCATGTACTACGAGCAGTCAAAAACTTATTTGCGAGCGCCGCAATCGAGTGTCATGTTAGATTCTGGGAGGCGTCTTAGCGTCGTAGATAAGGTTATTTATAGGTACGGTGCTGACAGGAGTAAGTTAATCAACATGCTTCAGGAAATACAGAAGGAGTTTCAGCATCTTCCTAGACAAGCTCTTGAGATGCTGTCTGTGAAGCTAGGTATCTCATTATCTGAAATCATTAATGTTGCTACGTTCTATCATCAATTTAGGCTAGAACCCGTCGGGGTGTATGTTATTCAGGTATGCTTCGGCACAACCTGTTATCTTAAGGGATCTTCAGAAATCTACGAATCTATGAGGAAGGTGCTTGGCTTGAGAGAAAGAGAGAACACAGCTAGAGACGGCACTATAACTGTGGAGAAAGCTAGGTGTTTTGGTTGTTGTAGCCTAGCTCCGGTCATCATGGTTACTTCATCGGATGGGAGTGAGAGGTATGTTCACGGCAGGCTTAACTCGTCTGAGAGTAAGAGGATAGTCCTAGATTACAGGTCGAAAGCTTTGATGAAATTAAAGGGGCCTAGAAATGAGTGAGGTGCTGGAGTTAGGGGTAGGTGATCAAAAGGTTGATGAACTCGTAGTTAGGGTGCCTCTAGCTAGCTGTACTCTGGCGGCCGGCGCCGGCAAAGTACTAGAGTCTGTCGAGAAAGCGTTGGGGAAGCTAGGTATTGATGCGAGAATTAAGAAAACTGGGTGTATGGGTTTATGCTATCTAGATCCGTGGGTAGAGCTGGAGTCAAAGAAGTTGCCGCCAGCAATATACGCTAACGTCAAGCCAGAACAGGTCGAGGGAATAATAAGGAGGTATGTTGAAGGTGACTTAAGTAGCGCTTTAGCAGTCAGGAGTGAAACGGGTGAATTCAAGGGTGTGCCATCCATTAACTCATTGCCTGAGTGGAGGCTTCAAGTAAGGTATGTCTCGAGAAATTGCGGTTTCATAGATCCTGAGTCAATAGAAGATTACTTAAGAGCAGGTGGTTACTTAGGACTTAAGAAAGCTCTTAAGTTAAGTAGGGAAGACGTGATAGAAGTAGTAAGAAAGTCTGGTCTTAGAGGGCGTGGAGGAGCGGGCTTCCCTACGTGGTATAAGTGGAGGATAGCGTACGAGCAGAGAAGCGATATCAAGTATGTGATCTGCAACGGCGATGAGGGGGATCCTGGAGCTTTTATGAACAGATTGCTGGCTGAGTCAGACCCTCATAGAGTTTTAGAAGGGTTGATTATAGCAGGTTACGCTATAGGCGCTTCTAGGGGTTACATATTTGTGAGAGCTGAGAAGCCCCTTATGGCGGATAGACTTGAAGTAGCGGTGAGACAAGCTAGAGACTACGGTTTCCTAGGAGAAAAAATACTGGGTACTAACTTTAGCTTTGATGTAGAGGTTTATAGGAGTGCCGGTGCTTTCGTGTGCGGTGAGGAAACGGCACTCATCGCTGCGATAGAGGGTAGGTCTAGAACTAGGCAGAGACCGCCTTATCCAGCAACAAGCGGCTTGTGGGGGAAGCCTACGGTAATAAACAACGTTGAGACGCTCGCGCATGTAGCGACTATTTTCCAGACGGGTTTAGAGGAATTCACTAAGTACGGGACTGAGAGATCTAAGGGAACCAAGATGTTCTGCGTGACTGGCTCTGTTAGGAAGACCGGCGTGTACGAAGTTCCTATAGGTACTAAGATCCGTACCTTAGTATATGAGTTAGCTGGGGGCCCGCCGGACGGGAGGTCGGTTAAAGCGGTTCAGGTTGGTGGCCCGAGCGGCGGATGCATATCGGCTGATCTGCTTGACTTAGAGCTAGATTACGAGACCTTGCAGTCCTACGGTGCCATAATGGGTTCTGGAGGGCTCGTAGTAATAGATGATACTAACTGCATGGTTGACGTGGCTAAGTACTTCATCACGTTCACTCTAGCAGAGTCTTGCGGTAAGTGCCTACCATGTAGGGTAGGGGTGAGGATACTTGGTGATATACTCGAGAAGGTGACGTCAGGTACTGCGACCCTAGAAGATCTTGAGATCTTGAGAGAACTTGGGGAAGGCATTATGAAGTCTTCCCTGTGCGCGTTAGGGGGCACGGCACCTAATCCGGTGCTGTCTACGCTCAGATACTTCAAGAACGAGTATGAAGAACACGTAGTCATGAGGAGATGCCCGGCTAAAGTATGTTCTAGGCTGGTGACTTACGAGATAAACCCGGCTAGGTGTAGGGGGTGTGGGCAGTGCGCTAAGAATTGCCCGGCAGGCGCGATCAGCGGCCAACTAGGCAAAGCATTCAAGATAGATGCGAGTCGCTGTACTAAGTGCGGTCAATGCCTGATAACCTGTCCATTCGGTGCAGTAGTGAAGGTGTGATCACATGGTTAAGGTTTACGTGAATAACGGTGAGATCGAGGTACCTCAAGAAGCCTTAGTCATCGACGCTATTGAGAAAGCTGGGTATGAGGTCCCAACCCTATGCTACCTTAAAGGCCTCTTCAACGAAGCTACTTGCAGGATATGTGTCGTCAAAGTTAATGGGAAGGTCGTGCCATCATGTAGGTTCCCTGTCTTCGAAGGCGCTAGGATCATAGTAGACGATAGTGAGTTAAGAAAGTTAAGGAGGATTAACCTGGAATTACTCCTAGCTACACATGAGATCAAGTGCTGGTCTTGCGTGAGGAAGGGTATGTGTGAGTTACTTAATCTCAGTAAGAGATTAGGGGTGGAGGGCATTCCCGTATGTGGTGAGTGTCCGTTGCAGGGACGCTCCTGCCTGATTTCGAAAGGCTTTCCGTGCCTAGGTCCTCTGACAGTAGCTGGTTGTGATGCTGAATGTCCTAGGAGGGGCTCCCCATGTATTGGGTGCAGAGGTTATATTACGAGTGAGGACGTGTGGGTTAGAGCTCTTGAAGAATTCTATAAAGATAATGTTAGCTTAAATGAGCTCAAATCATTAATTAGTTTCTTCTGGTCATACCTACCGCAAAACCTTCACAGACTCGTGAGGGAGGTGAGTAACGTTGAGTATTAAGCTTACTTCAGAAGTAGTGAGGGTTGCTGGGGAATCAGAGATCCTAGTCTCGATAGAGGGAGAAAAAGTTAGGGTAGAGTATGATAGCTTAGCTAGCCTCAGGTCTTTCGAATCCTTAGTTATTGGGCGTAAGTACTGGGAAGTGCCATACGTGGTTTCGAGGGTGTGCGGGGTCTGTAGCCACGCTCATTTCTGGGCATCAAACTTAGCTATGGAGTCAGCTCTAGGGATTAAGGTAGATGAAGCTACTTCAATTCTTAGAGATGTTTGCAATAAGCTTCAGATACTTCAAAACCACATAATACATCTGGGATTCCTAGTCCTGCCAGACTACGAGTATTCGGTGGGGAACGACAAGTATGTAAACACATTACTCAAAGTAAATAGGGTGGTTAACGAAGCTCTAAGGTTATTAGGTGGTAGGCTAACCAACCCAAACGTGTACGTCCCCGGAGGTTTCACCGAAGATCTGAAACAATCGGTGATTAAGAAGGTCATGAACCTCTTGGGAAGCGTGGGTAACGACTTAAGAGAATTAGCTAACATTATATTAGGTATTGAGCTCCCGGAGCTCGCGGATCCGTCCCCTGAGTACGTTTCCCTAAGGAATTCGCCTAGCGTGACAGTACCTGTTGAAGGACCCTACGTCATAGACTCTAGCAAGAGCACGTATATCGTCTACGAAAACTACCGTGAAATCTTCGTTGAACGTTACCTGGACTTATCAATGAGTAAGAAGTGTTTAATGAATGGTGAGAAGGTTTTCCACACTGGTGCTAGAGCTAGATTAATTAATTACTTGAGGGGTGGGTCAGGCTTAAGTAGTGAGCTCAGATATCTCATAACTGGGTATGAACAGCTCTTTAAGAAAAATCCGTTCTCCAATATTTACGCGAAAATAATTGAGTCACTACTCATACACGAGAACCTACTGCAAACGCTATCCTCGCTAGATACAGGAAAACTTAGTAGGGTGAGGCCCGGCAATAATTTTAGTGGTGGTTTCGGTGTCGGGATTGTTGAAGCTCCTAGAGGTCTTCTAATACATTATTATGAGTTAAACCCTGAGATGAGGGTGATTAAGGCAGACATAATAACGCCTACAGTAATGTTCTCGAAACACATAGAGGTTAGTAGTGAGGCTTTAATAAAAGGTTTGTTAGCCAGCAAGGAGGAGCAAAACGAATCACTAATTAAAAGATTTGTTGAAGCTCTGGTCAGAGCTTACGACCCGTGCATTCCTTGCGCGGTCCACATAATTAAGATGAAGGGGTGAGCCGAAAGTGTCTGTTAGGTTAGCGGTAGTGCCTCTCTCAAGTTGTGATGGGTGTCAGTATAATCTCTTGAATGAGGAATTCCTAGATTTACTGAAAGGACTTAACGTCAAGCTAGTTTTCTGGCCTTTGCTAGGGCTGGAGAACGGTGCAGAAACGTATGATATAGCGTTAGTTGAGGGATCCGTAATGTCAAGCAGAGACTTGAAAACTCTTCTTGATGCGAGGAAGAAGTCAAGGGTTTTAGTAGCTATGGGTGCTTGCGCGTTGTTAGGAGGTGTTCAGGCGTGGTCAAGTAATTCGGTATCGAGGAAACAGGGGGGCGAAGCAGGTTTTTCCAGACCCATAAATCATTACGTTAAGGTGGATTATTACGTTAGGGGGTGTCCAGTAAACGTAGGCGAGGTAATTAAGTTATTGAAATCCTTGATTAGTGGTGACTTAATTTACGTCGGTGGTAGGAGGTTTAATTATGTCAGCAGGGATAGGTTCAAGATTAACGGCTCACTCCTTGAGATAGAGACTTCTAAGTGCGTTGTCTGCGGTAGGTGTGTTGAAGCTTGCTCGTTGATAGGCGCTAAAGCACTAAACTACGTTTTTAAGGGAATACAGACGACTATTTCCACACCATACCAAGAGTCTCTGGAGAGTGCTGGGTGCGTTAATTGCGGGCTTTGCTTTGCTTACTGTCCGGTCGGGGCAATAAGCCTTAAAACTAAAACGGAGGATCTACTAGGTAAGATCCGCGAAGGATTTTTGAGAGCAGCTTACGTAGAGCCTGAAGCGCTGGCATCTCTTATAGAGTCAGATAATCTTGAGTTAGGGCAAGTGATTTCAGCCATTAAACAAATTGGGTTTGCGAAAGTATTCATATACTCAAACCTCTGTGAGGTTGGAAACAATGTTAGGGGTGAGATCCTGGCAAGATCGCCCGTAGAATTCACAATACTTAACAAACAAATCCCTGAGTATAGTGTTTACTTACTCGCTCCAAGAATACCTCAAGACTCTGTATACATATCTCAATGCGTTTCGTGGAGGAATGTTGTGAACTCGTTAACCACGCGCGAGCTTCAATTACTTATAAGGGAGTTAGGTACAGAAAAATTAAGTTCAGAAAGACCTGACGGTGTGTTAGGTTGCTGGGAAGACGTTATTGTGGTTAGCGGGCTTAAGGATATGAGGCAAGTATTATCGAATCCCGGGAAACCCACTAACAAGAGGATAGTCTTTGAAGCGTGTCCAGGAGGTTGCCTCTTAGGTGGGGGGCAGTCAATCAGCAGGTGCAATGACTTAACTGAAGTGTTAATAAAGAGGAGAGATATACTCAAGAAAATCACAACTGAATGTCTCGTCTCTCAGGGCTGGGGCTGAAGGTCTGTTATTAATCGCTGAGCTAGCTATCCAGCTCCTTAAGTGTTTTGTATCCTCTTTCCGTAAGCCTGTATATGGATTTACCCCTAGAGTAGATCTTTTCAACATACCCTAATTCCCTAAGTCTCTCTAGCCTTCTCCAAACCACGGATTTATTTAGTCCCGTTGTTTTACTCAAATCCGATAAAGTTGCTTCACCCGTACCTAAGGTTTTAAGAATTACTTTATCGCGTTCGTCGAAACCATACTCTAGCAGAGGTTCTATCTCGGGCGCTTTCTCAAACCTTCTCTTCATGATGATGAACATCAACAGAGCTGTTGTCGCCGCGGCAGCTAAGGCAAGGATGAGTATGGTTGAGGTCACTGCACCCTCAGAGGGTTGCGGACTCGTTTGAGGACCGGGGGTTGTCGTGGTTGTTTCCATGAGAGGGAGTAATAGGAAGCTTATCTCGTAAGTGCCTCCCTCACCATAACTCAACACTATATAAAACTGCTTGCCTGACGAGTCGGTAATAGTGTTTATTTTTGGTGAACCGTTGAAATAGAGGAGGGCTGAGTTAGGCGGCAGTATTACTTCAGCAGGACCTAACGGATTTATGACTGTGTTGACTTGAACCTCGTTAAGCACTCCCCCTACTACAGCCTCATACTCCACTGTCACATTACTCAAGTACGTTGTGTTAACAATTATTTTCCCGTCTGGTTTAAAAACGTAAGGTAACGGAATCCCACCATTTGAGAAAACGGTTATTGTCTCATTTACGTACCCACTCTCAAGTCTTATCTCAACGAAATCCTTGCCGGTCACATTATATACGATCCTTATATCGGCATGTCCGTCAGGGTAGAGGATATAAGTACAGCTCACATTATCAGAGCCTCGTGAAGTTAAGTTCGTAAATAACAGTAAACCGACTACTAGAATAATCGTTAAGGTTAGGTAACGCTTCCTCTCACACACTCGTAATCCCTCTCACCTTGAGTAATCTTAAGCAAACAATTAAATATTTAAACGCTGAGTCATTAGCCAGGCGAAAACAAGTTTAAAGCATCTTAGCTAGTTTGAGGAGATGCGATGGCGGGAGCAAGATTAGCAGGCCTTGAAGTCTTGGCGTATTAAAACCCTCGTAGACTCTCCAACAATTACATACTTTGTCATGGTCAGTTAAGAATCTCTCAAGAAACTCCTCAAATTTTCTAGGTGATTTTATGTATACGTAGCTAACTGCTAGGAAAACTAGGTATAAGTCCCAAGCCATGTGTTGCGTTTCCGCCTTAGGTATAGCTTGCTCCGCGTCTATCACATAAACAGAGTTATCGTCACGTACTAAGAAATTAGTTAGTTTGACGTCTCCTAGCGCCCATCCCTCCCTGTGAATCTCCCCTAACGTTTTACCTAGTTTATCTGCGTCAATATCCGTATCTAGCGCCCTACCCTCCACGTACTCACGCAGCATTCTGCAATTCTCTCTATCAACCTCAACTATCTTAGGTGTTTTAAAGAATTCCCACTCTCTGCTGAAGAAAGAGAGTTCCCTCTCCAACCTCTCTGCGGGGTCGTAGGTGAATGGGTAAACGAAACTTAAGAAAGTACTTAAAGGAAACCACTTAAGAGACATTTCTTTAGCGAAGTTCTTCAGTACGTACTTGACACCAGACCTCTCAATAACCTCAGACTGGGAAATCACCTTGTCTAATAAGTTGATGAGTCCTAACCTATTCACCCTTAATCAACCCACCCTAAATAATAATTTATTACCACGTAATTAAGTTTCCTTAGGGTGAGTGCAGTGGCATACTACCAGAGCAGGAAACAGCTTGTTTTCACACTCATGTACTCTCAAGTACTTATCCTTAGCCTAGCTATCATAAACGTGTTCTACCCCCAATACTATCAGTATACCTTCATAGTGTTCTTTATAGTAGCAATACTCTTTACGGGCTGGAGTGTGAGGAAATCAAGAATAGGCGGTAACGTATCGCCGAGCGAGATAAGAACCGGCAGACTACTTTTCAAGGCTTCAAGGAATGACGTTCTAGAACTCCAGAGCAAGGACACAGAACTCGTTTCCGAGTTAAAACCCATACTTAAAATCTCACTACTTAATTTAGTGATATTCCCGGTATTCTTGATATGGTACTGGTGGTATTTCGACTTCATTAGGGCTCTAGCCATAGAGGTAGCTGAGCACAGATTCTTAGCGTATTTAATAGGTTATGAGGTCCCATACGGCCTCGTCCAGGTAATAAATCTCACAGGGAGGAGAGCTGTCAAGTCCTTCGTTCAAGTCGTTGCAGAGTATGAAGTCTACGATAAGGGGATCGTAGGAACTGGAATCACTTTAAGATTCCCTCTGAAAGTAGATCAGTACAGGGTAGAACAAAACACGAAGAGAATGTACGTGGACTTAATCCAAGCACCAAGTGGTGGAAGAGCATCCATTAAACTGAGATTCTACACGAAAAACCCGGAAAGACTCAACGAGATACTGAAGAAGTACGCTTTAGCCACATAATAAGGATCTCTCATAACTAGAGGCACCCACGCTAAAGACTTAGAGAGAAGTGTTCGTAACAATAAGTTGATGATAAAGAAATAATTAGTCGCTTACCAGAGAATGATACCTCAAACTATTTTGTAGCGTTAGTGCGTGAGCTGTCTAGGGATGATAATAAAGCCAGCCCCTTATTGCTTAGCCTCACGTGCGTCCCCCTTTCCCTACTCTCTATCACGACCAACCCTACCTGAGCTAACAGCATTAGGTCGTTCTCTAAGTCTTTAGAGTAGGGACCGAAAGAATATTTCACGAAATCGTAACTGAGTTTAACACCTCTCTCGTTCTGCAACTTATAGACCGTTTTATGGAGTTCTAGCAAGCTACTCGTATTTTCCTGCTCTTTAATTATCCTCAACAACCACAAGAGCGGTAACTTACTCTCCAACATTTTTCATTCACACAACAATTCTGGCTTCACGATCCTATAAAAGACTTCACCCGTTTAACGACTTATTAATCCCTCCGACGACGCTTCACTTTTAAAAAGCACAAATTATTAATGGATTTAACTACGTAACTGAATTCTCAGCTGTACGCTTCTTCGTTCACCCACTGCATCAAAGCCATTAAAACGGATAACTTAGTTAAGTAAGTTCTGTCTAGCAACCCCTTAGAAAGCAGGTAGACGACACCCTCACGCTCACCGATATTCATTATATTGTAAATTTTAGCGACAGCTTCCTCTAATTCTTTAACTTCGTTATTTGTGATTAGCCTCATTAGCTTGTCCGGTACTTGAAATCCTGGTGAGAAGCCTATTGATTGACGCCCTCTCGAGTCCCTAATCAAGGTTACTTGTACGTCAACGTACGTGTTGGGCATAACCTCTATCACCCCTGCCTCAACCCCTACATAGAAATCGCAGTCTTTATGTGATAATGAGGCGTAAACCCTCCCTAAAGCACCTTTAACAATCTCGTCAAGTCCTACGGGCTGTGGCGTTAGGCTCGTTAACTCTACGCTAATCAGCTCTACGTCTTCGTTTTTGAAGACTTCTTTAAAAGCTTGCTTTATGCCCTCTAGTTTTGATGGGTTCTTAGTACCGGCGCAAACCTTCATAAAAACTTCTCCCAGATCTCACATTATTTCTCTGGACTCTCTCCTTTCAGCACCCCTACCCATAAGCTTACTAACTTGGGAGAGTGCTGCCTTAATCCTAGACTCAACTACCTCTGCCTGACTTAAAAGATCCTCAGTGGGGATCTTTATCTTTAGGTAACTCTTAAGTAAGTCTACGACAGACTTAACAGCCCTGTAATCAACTTCGTTGAACTCTACTATAGTTGACCAAGTCTCGCCCAACATGACAGCACTCCTAATGCCGTAGTAAGAAGCCCA
This sequence comes from uncultured Desulfurococcaceae archaeon, assembly GCA_964636755.1. Lineage (GTDB taxonomy): Archaea > Thermoproteota > Thermoprotei_A > Sulfolobales > NBVN01 > Zestomicrobium. The sequence goes on along the minus strand of CAZWSU010000003.1, from coordinate 19,321 downwards.
CCCAACTATTATCCCGTTAACCCCGGTTATGACCCCCTCCTCAAGAATATTACCGCCTAGATTCCCTAACTCATTTAATAACCCCTCGTCATTCCCGGCCACGAAAACTCTTCTTGAGTCGCTGTATTCAGGGACTACGTAGGCCGCGGTAGCTATAAGTGAGGCAGGGCTACCTCTACTCACTACGTGATTCAGTAACTCGACACATATCTCGTGCTGTCCGTCCGGATTCTGAGGCTGTGTCTCGCCAGTGAATATTAGAAAGTTATCAACCTCGTATAAGCGGCCTGTGAAGAGTGTTGAGAGCCCTCTCCTGTTAACGACTAGCTGGGAAGGGAACGTCGTTGAGTAAAGCTCCGCGACTAAGTCACCGCCCATCCTCTCCAGAATATAATTTACTGAGGCATAACCAACCCTACCCATGCCGGGCAAGCCTATGAGTAGGTGCTTACCCTCGCTCTCATACTCCTTTAAAACCTTTATTTTCGTTACCATTTTACTACCTCTATTTCAAGTTGTTTTCTCAAATTATAAAGAACTTTCATGTTCTAACACACAGGTTCCTCCTGCTCCCTACGTAAGCTCTCTGAGAGGAGATTATTTCCTTGATAGCACTCTCGGGATTCGTTGAGAGAGTTATCGCTCTCCCAACAACCTCCGCGTCAGCGCCGTAACAAATACCTTCACCAGGTTTCGCACCCATCCTCAATATGCCTGAAGCTAAGATCACGTGCCTCGCGCCGAAACTCGACCTGATTTCCCTTATCATGAAACCCTTGCTAGCCGGTATTATTAGTCCTGAAGCGTCGGTCAGGTTAAGAACGTTCTTTATTAAGTGATATGATTGGTCAATGACTTCACTAGCTCCTTCATGAGGTAGAGATACCTGTAGGAAGAGCTCCATTCCCAGATCCTTAACTCTTGATGAGAGAGGTTCTAAAGCCCCTTTATACCCTATGAAAGCGTGGGATACAACGCCTTGGAAACCGACCTCAGACAACTCCTCAACGACGGGTAACATAACGTCAGCTATGTCAGCTAGCTTCAAGTCAGCGATGAAGTAGTACTTGTTTCTACGCCTACTAATTAGGTTGCTTATGCTCTTAAGACCATACCTGAGTACGTAAGGGAGGCCAATCTTAATACCTGACACGTAATCATATATTCTGTCAAGCAACATATCTAACCCAATTAAGTCTGGGGGCGGGTAATTCACGGCAAGCACTATGGTCCTCTCACCATTCCTCAACATCCTGTGAGCGGACAACACCACACACCAACATATTTTCTAACCATACTTAAAAACGCTTCTCAGTAGCGGGTGCTTATAGGGATTATTCAAGTGTCATCTTTACTTAAATTAGTTTTAACTTCAGCAAAATATTTTTTAACTTTAATCGAGAATACTATCAGGTGATGAGGGTTACAGGCAACACATACATCAACTAGAACTAGTCTAGTGAGTGCTTCTAGTACGAAGTTCCGCGTCAACATAATAACGAGTAGGTGCAAGGAGTGCGGTATATGCATAGGTGTTTGTCCTACTAAGGTCTTGGTAAAGGGGGATAAACATAACGAGCATGGTTTTAGGTACCCAATCCCAGCCAACATTGAGAGATGCATTGGTTGTAGGCTTTGCGAGTATAATTGTCCGGACTTCGCCATCTTCGTGGAGGTCGTCAAGAAATGAAGAAATCCTTTATTTCCGGGAACATAGCGATAGCTGAGGGAGCCATCACCGCCGGAATGAGGTTCTTCGCCGGATACCCGATAACACCTGCTTCCGATATAATGGAATACCTAGCTGAGAGACTGCCTGAGATCGGGGGAGTAGTTACACAGTTTGAAGATGAAATCGCGTCAATAAACGCTGTAGTAGGCGCTTCATGGGCCGGGGTCAAGTCTATGACAGCTACATCAGGTCCTGGATTCTCACTCATGCTTGAGGCTCTGGGTCTCGCTGTAGTAACTGAGACTCCGTTGGTTGTGGTAGACGTTATGAGAGCAGGGCCCTCCACGGGTGTGCCCACTAAGACTTCTCAGAGCGATGTTATGCAAGTTAGGTATGGCACGCACGGGGATTACATCATCCCAGTCTTCGCTCCGTGGTCAGCTCAAGAAGCTCATGACTTAACCATAAAAGCGTTCAACGTGGCTGAGTCTCTGAGAACTCCCGTGATACTTCTTTCGGACGCTGTAATCGCTCATTTATGGGAGTCTGTGTTTCTTGCGGAGCCTGGGGAGGTGGAGGTAATTAATAGGAGGAAGCCGCGTGACCCGCCGGATGAATACATGCCTTACAAGCCAGACAATGATTTAGTACCTCCTATGGCGACATTTGGTGAGGGTTATAACGTGATAGTCGAGTCTTTAATACATGACGAGAGGGGGTTCTACAGACAAGATAGAGAGACCTACCGCAACTTAGTTAGAAGGATTATCGATAAGGTTTTGAGCAAGGTTGACTCGTTATTTGAGATAGAGACTTACTATGGTGATGATTACAAGTACCTGCTAGTCTCATTTGGTTCTACAGCTAGGTCGGCATTAGCCGCTGTCAGGATCCTCAGGAAATCAGGTATTAAAGCAGGCTTGCTTAGGCTTAAGACATTATCGCCTCTTAAGCTTGAAACGCTTAGGAAGTATTGTGATGAGGCTGAGAAAATATTCGTTGTGGAGAATAATATGGGTAAGTTAGTGCATGATGTTGAGAGAGTAGCTGAGATCGATAAAGTAATTTCTTTACCTCTACTAGACTTAGAAATACCTGAACCTAAAGATATCGTGGAGGGCGTTAAGAAATGGTTGTGAGTACTTTAGAGAGTTCTCATCCGCTAGATAAATACTTGAGGATCGCGAGGCTACCACACATATGGTGTCCTGGCTGCGGACTCGGGATAGCCCTAGGAGGTATAATGAGAGCGATAGACAGGAGAATTAAGGAAGGAACACTTAAAAGAGAGAATCTAGTCTTTGTTACAGGCATTGGCTGCTCTGCCAGGACCTCATTCTACGTTAATTTCGACGTGGCACACACCCTGCATGGAAGGGCCATAGCTTTTGCTACAGGTGCTAAGCTAGCTAAACCTCGTCTGGAGGTGATAGTTATCGGCGGTGATGGCGATATCGCGGGCATAGGGGGTAATCACCTACTCCATGCGGCCAAAAGAAATATGGATTTGATAGTCTTGATGATAACCAACTTCGTTTACGCGATGACGGGAGGCCAGGTAGCTCCTACAACGCCGCTCGGACTTTACACAACCACAACACCTCACGGGAATCCTGAACCGCCTCTGAACGTGATTAAAGTTGTTTCCTCTCTTAACGCTAACTACGTGGCTAGAGCTTCAGTCACGCACTCAGCACTGATAGAGCAGTACATGTATAAAGCTCTAGGTATGAGAGGGTTTAGGTTCATAGAAATACTCTCCACCTGCCCTGAAATATTCGGCAGGCACATAGGTATGAGGGATCCCTTCACACTCTACAGCACGCTAAAGAGTAAGGTAATCGTTAAACAATCTCCCAGTATCGAAGAATCAGATCTTGACTGGGAGAAGGGCTTCGTTTTAGGGGAATATTTAGTTCGTGATAGTCCAGGTTATTTGGATAGGATTGGGAGGGGGTCTAGATGAAGATAGAGATACTTCTCGTGGGGAGAGGGGGTCAGGGAATCCTGCTTCTAGGGCGTGTTTTAGGAGTCGCTATATCTAAGTACGCTAACCTCTACGTTACCGGTGTGGAGTCATACACTTCTGAGACTAGGGGTGGGGAGTCACGCGTAGACCTAATAGTTTCTGATAAGTCTGAGGAGATGGATTATGTGAAAGTATTAAATGCTAATATAGCTCTCTTCATGTACCCTTACAACTTAGTGAAATACTCGGAAATCTTGAGGAAAGACGCGTACGTATTCATTAACTCTACGTTCATCAAAGAACACCCGTACACAACACAGAAAGTCTTCATGATGCCGTATAACGAGATAGCTGAGAAGGTGGCTGGAACTTCCAGAGTAGCTAATATGGTGGCTTTAGGTCACATAATCGCGAAGACAGGTGTTCAGAAGGCAGAATACGTTGAGAAAGCTTTGAAGGAAATTATTTCAGAGAACCTCTACGACGTAAACGTTAAAGCTTTAAGAGCCGGACTTGAGCTAGACTAGATTTGCCATAATTATTGAAAAACTTCCATAAAAATTTGTTTATGTAATGAACTTATTTACTAGTCAGACCAAATATTAATTTGAGGGGAAAAGAGAGACCAGCGACGAGGTGAGTGCAGTGACGCTGAGTAGTGCTGACGGAGCGAGATGCCCTGCTTGCGGCAAACGCGTGACATACTACGGGGAAGTTGAGTTAAGTAATGGGTATAAGTTAGCTAGGTACGTCATTAAGTGTAAGGCATGCGGTTACAGGGAGGTACTGCAGGAAGTTGTCCTCAAAAAGAGGGATGACGGGATAACTGTTGAAGTAGTTAAGCTACCTAGTCTGAGGGGAAACAAAGAAGCATACAGACACGCAAGAAAACTTTAAGACTTAAAACGCTATCAATTTTTATGGTAAGCTATGTTCGCCTACCCAATTCTAGGAACATATCTCGTAGTATCTTAGCTTAGGGCGAGGTCATTAAAGCAACTCTGATCTCGCTGCCTTCAGGCATTATCAAGAGCATCCCATTATTAAAACTCACGTTGATTTCCTCAACTCTTTGAGAACTGACATAGCTAAGTAAATTTTCGGCGAGGACACTCATTATAGCTGATATCTTAGCTACTACTTCAGGATCTACAGCCCTCATAGGAGCGTTCACTACCACATCAGTCACGTGACCCCTATTATCTATCTTCATTACGAGACCAAACCTGCTGACAACTTCTTCGGAAGTTGTTTTCTCCTCAAATATCATCTCACTGACTTCATCTTTACTTGACACGTTATACGTCAAGTAACTCCCTAAAATATCTACGTGATTTCATTACTTTATAAGGGGTTAGGCTTTTTGCGGTAGAGGATCTTGTCCTTTAGGAGTTTTCTCGTGTTTAATTAAGTCATGTTTCCGCAAGTTTAACGCTTCAGCACATAGAAATTAAGGGATTCAGTGTGTCCACGAACTTCTTGATGCTGGTTTAATCCCCCAAGGTTATTATCTCTTTAAGCACTTTCTTGAAACTCATTGGAGGTGACGTGGGTTTTTGGAATTCTATTATCACGTGCTTGACCTCCGGCAGCCCCTCACGAATCCTCTCACTTAGCTCTTTTCTCACACTATCTATTTCCTCCACGCTAGTCGCTTCTGGTACCTCAACTTGTAAAACAATGAGGTACTCGTCAGGCCCTATGAATAAGGATTTCACGTCATTAACGTCAACTATTCTAGGATCCGATAACACTATCTTAACGGCTCTGCCCACTATGTTTTTAGGTGCTGACTTACCTACCAGAACTTCGAAGTACCTATGGCTGAGGAGAACTGAGGAAGAGAGTAAGATCCCTGCTACTATCAGAGCTCCTACCCCATCGATCCGAGGATCACCAATAACTAACGATATTAAGGCTGCGAGCCCGCCAACAGTATCAGCAAGATTCTCGACTAACGTCCCTCTGGAGGCCGGGTCCCCCGGCGCCCTCCTAAACTCTATTAAGCTCCAGGAAAACACCACTAAATCCAGAATTAACGCGGTCGTGAGTGACGCTATGGAGAGCGTGGAAGACGAGACTTCCTCCAGCATAAGGAGTTGCTGAATTCCTGAGGTGGACGTTATAGCGAAGAGAAACCCTCCAAGAATAGCTGACGCTATCAACCCGAAGACGTATATGGCTCTACCTAAACCGAAGGGATACCTCGTAGAGGGCCCCTCCTTACTCACGGAAAGACCTAAGACTAGGAGACCCGAGCCTACGGTGTCGCCTAGAGAGTGAAGAAATTCCGCGCTGACCGCTACTGAAACAGCGTTGAGCGTGCTAGTTAATTTTAGGATAAGTGACGCTAAGTTAAGGGTAAAAGACGCGTGAACAGCCCTCATTATTTAGACCCCTTCCCCCAAACGCGTCTCGAACACCAGTAAATATGGGCGTAGCCGATAATTAAGCTCATTCCAAGTACCATAAGTCCTCAACAGGACCTTCAAAGCCGTACTCCCTCGCTAACTCAAAGGCTTTCTTAAGTTCCTCTACGCTGACCCGCCTCCTTATCTCACTCCACTTATCAGGCTGTCTAACAACTAAGTATTCGGGTCTGTACTGATCCATTATGTTGGTCAACGCTCTCCTAGTGTTTTCTGAAATCCACTTAAGTACGTTTCTAGTGCAACACTCTACGTGGTTAGGAAGCACTAAATGCCTTATTATGATATCGCCTGAATCATGCGCTATCTTTATGTTTCTAGAAGCTACCTCGAAGTAGTTCTTGACTATAGAGTATTTAAGAGCGCAGGAATCGTTACCGTACTTAAGGTCCGGCAACCATATGTCTATAACGTCCCTTATGAGCTCCATAGCCTCATTGCTTAAGTACATATTGCTATTCCATAGTTGAGGGGTCTTCACATTCAAAAACTTAAGTGATTTCAGTATAGCAGGTATGTTAGGGGTTGGGTCTCCGCCAACGTGGTTTATGTTTCTAGCACCGTTCAACGCGAGCCACTTCTGCACGTCCGCTAACTCTTCAGGGTTCTTCTCTTCTGAGGGTAGCCCCTCCCGCTGGCTTATACTCCAGTTCTGGCAATACACACACCTGAAGTTGCAGCCAACGTAAAATATCGTGCCTGAAGGAACTAGAGGGGCTTCCTCCCCCATGTGATGAAAGAATGTATCGACGTACGCGTTAAGCCCGACCACCCTGCAATACCCCATTCTCCCCTCACTTCTCAGAGCATTACACCTCCACTCACAAAGTCTGCACGGGCTTGCGAGCCTATTAGCTAACTCTATCTTTAAGTCTAGGAAAGTAGGTGCCTCAACCACGCTCCTCACGTATTTCCAGGGATTGCTAGACTCCCTAACCTCACTCCACAACTCTCTGAAGACGGTCTGCATCCTCGCGTGTTCTTTAAGTAACTCCTCCGTGCTCAACGTCGTTAACTCATCACTTCTTAAGGATAGAGCCATACTCTTGACTATGAGGTACTTAGGGGGTCTCAAGCCTCGCATAACAGAATAATACCATGAGAGCCTCTCCTTAATCTTATCACTTCTCCAAACCCTCAGCGAGTCAGGCCTCACGAACTCAGCGTATCTTAAATACTCCCCCATACGCAACCAATAAAATATCTTTTCATGTCTTATAAGACGTTGTAATTGAAAACTCGAATCTCTCTAGGAGTAGGTCCTCAAATTGCTTGACCTTAAAGGTCTTTAAACGAATGGAATGGAGCGTTCACTAGAACTCTCTTATGTTTGGTTTTCTCGTAAAGCCTCACTACCTTCTCCACGGTTTCCATAGGTATTCCTGAGATGCTGGATATTTCACGAGGTTCTCGTCTCTCGTCAAGCAACCTGTAAAGCACCTCATCTATTTCATCGTATGTTAGGCCTAGCTCTCCCTCAGCTGTATGCCCAGGCCATAAATCGGGTGAGGGAGGTCTGGAAATCACTTCAGTAGGTAGGTTAAGGTATTTAGCGAATTCCCTTACTTGAGTCTTATACAGCCCTATTATTGGGTGTAGGTCCGCGGCCCCATCACCCCACTTAGTGAAAAAACCTATTAAGAATTCTGAGCGATCGCTAGTACCAACTACCAGCATGTTTTCTTTATTAGCTATGGCGTAGAGGATAACCATCCTGCTCCTAGCTTTTATGTTGCCCCTTACCAGCTTATCGGACGACTCGTAACTCATGTTCATCGTTTTAAGGAAAGCGCTGACTATATCTGTTATGTCTATGATTTCTAGTTCTAGACCTAAACCGTTAGCTACCTTATTAGCTATTAAGGTTGATATAGGGTTACTCTCAGCTTCAGGCATGTGAATTACCTTAACTGACGAGGACCCTAATGCTCTGACCGAGAGAGCTGCACATACTGATGAGTCCCCTCCTCCCGAAAGACCTAACACGACGCCTGAAGCACCGGCCTCCCTAACCTTAGCTCTGATGAAATCCGTGATGACTTTCTCAGCTTTACGGAAATCCAAGCTTAAATGCGGCGGTAGCACCGATCACACCCCAATGTCAAGAATACGCGTATGTCTAAAAATATGTTCCCCACCCTACCACGTGTTAAACAATTAAACCCCTCATACAAGATGCTTATGGGTGTTTGGTTGAGGAGGGTGGTGGCTTCCGCACCAGGTAAGGTCACGCTCTTCGGCGAGCATGCAGTCGTTTACGGGTATCCGGCTATAGTAGCCTCTATAGATAAGCGAATATACGTCAGTGCGGAATTACGTGATGATGATAAGATCAGGATAAACGCGCAGGACTTAAGAACCTCAGGCGTTATAGTATCGATAAGTAACGGTGAGATCCAGATAACGACAGATTACGGGAAAACCCTCTCAGCTATAGGTTACTTAAACAAAGCAATAGAGTTAGTCTCAGAGTATTTAGGTGTTAGGAAGGGTGTGAGTCTAGAAGTAAGGTCCGAGATGCCTGTGGGAGCGGGACTAGGAACTTCAGCAGCGGTATCGGTAGCCACGATCGCGGCTTACAGTACTTGCCTAGGTTACGAACTAAGTAAGGAAGAGATAGCGAGGCTTGGGTGGGAGGTCGAGAAGAGTGTTCAGGGCATTGCATCACCCATGGATACCTCGATAGCCACGTTCGGAGGCATTCTCAAGATATGGTTTGAGGGAAACACGGTATATAGGGTCCCGCTGAAGGTATTTGATGAGTTGCCTTTAGTCGTGGCTTACGTTGAGAGGGAGAGAACTACTAGAGATATGGTCGCGTGGGTAAAGAACCTGAGAGAGAAGCACCCTGAAATAATTAACGGTATACTTGAACACATAGGTAAGACCACGCTAAAGGCCGAGAAAGCGCTTGTTGAGGGCGACCTGCGAGAAGTAGGTACTTTAATGAACATAAACCACGGCCTCCTAGAAGCTTTAGGAGTCTCCTCGAGAAGACTTAATGAAGTAGTTTATACGGCTAGGTTAGCCGGCGCTTTAGGGTCTAAGCTGACAGGCGGTGGGGGTGGAGGAGCCTCCATAGCCTTAACGTTGCCGGACAACCTAGAGATACTGACCAACGTGTTAAAGCTAGTTACTCCTCAAGTCTTCAAAACCAACATACTGTATGAGGGAGTTAAGTTAAGCAATCCCGCTCTCTAGGCTAGTTAAACCTTACTTGAGGTTTAAGTCAGTTATGTTGCTAATTCTTAAAATGTTGGTCTCATTACTTACGTGGTTGATGTAATTGAGGTTTGACGTCGTCGTTCTTGGTGGCGGCCCGGCAGGATATGTTGCCGCGGTGACTGCTCTTCAGAGAGGGCTTAGAGTGGCTTTAGTGGAGAGAAAATATTTGGGTGGTGAGTGTAGTAATTGGGGTTGTATACCTTCTAAGGCTTTGATCGAGTTAGGAAATGCTGTAAGTCTCGCTAAATCTTTAGGTAAATATGGTGTGTCCTTAAGCATAAGCGCTATCGATAAGAGTAAGGTGCTGAAACACGTTTCTAGAGCGGTGATTAAGGCTAGGGAGGGAGTCAAGTACCTTCTTAGTGATGCCGTAGTAATTCAAGGTGTTGGTAAGCTTAAGGATCCGCATACTATCAAGGTGGAGGGTGAGGCGAGCACAGAACTAGAAGCTACCAACATAATAGTTGCTACTGGAACGGAACCTAAGACCGTGCCTACCTTCAGCTTCGACGGCGAGAGGATTATTCATAACAGGCATTTCTTCGAACTAGATTCTTTACCTAACTCCATGCTGATAGTAGGTGCTGGTGCTATAGGTTGCGAGATTTCTGAAGCGTTAGCTCAGTTAGGTGTTGAGGTACATCTAGTGGAGATAATGGATAAGATACTTCCCGAGGTAGACAGGGATGTGAGTGACGTGATACACAAGTATTTAATGAGATCAGGTGTTAAGGTATATACGTCTTCTCAAGCACAGTTCGCAGGCTACTTAAACAATGAGGTGTTGGTTAGGGTGACGGGTAGGGGAGGGACTACGGAGATTAAGGTAGAGAAGGTGCTCATAGCGGCTGGGAGGAGTTACAACACCTCAGGTATAGGCTTAAGCGAGGTTGGTGTGGAGCTAGATAATAAGGGTGCTGTAATAGTTAACGAATTCATGAGGACCACGATACCGAGCATATACGCGGCCGGCGACATCACAGGGCCTCCCTTACTGGCACACAAAGCTTTCAGAGAGGGTTTGATTGCCGCAGAAACTATTGCTGGAGTTAAGGAACCGCTCCCGAGAGGCCCTGTACCTATGGTCATATACACCCACCCGGAAATAGGGTTCGTTGGCTTGAACGAGACTCAAGCTTCTAGAGCCGGCGTAGACTATGAGGTCTTCAGATTCCCTTACGTTGCTTTAGGTAGGGACTCAGCGTCTGTTAGATCCACGCCAGAAGGCTTTGCTAAACTAATCGTTGAGAAGAATACGGGTAAGATTCTAGGAGCTACTGTAGTAGGTAATGGCGCGGCAGACGTAATACATCTGTTCACGTTAGCGATTACTCACCGCTTAAACGTTGAGGAATTAAGAAGAACCATAATCTCGCATCCAACTTACTCAGAAGTCTTTAGCGAGGTAGTGTCTGAAGCCTCAGGAAAACCCTTACACATGCCTAAACAGAAGTGATGAGGGACAACTTATTTAAAGTCTCTGCTTTGTTTTTCCTCACAACAACAAGGTTTTCCAGTCTTATACCAAACTTGTTGTGTATGTAGACACCTGGCTCAACAGTTACTACCATACCCTCAACTAGAGTCTCATCTATCCCCTGAGCAAGCCTAGGCTTCTCATGCACTTCAAGCCCTACCCCGTGACCTAACGAGTGTATGAAGTAGTTCTCTAGTCCATATCTCCTGAGAACCCCTCTAGCTACGGAGTCCGGCTCGCTAGACTTAACCCCATCCCTGATCACGTCTGTGGCGGTACTCACCGCCTCACTCACTGCTTCCAGAGCTTTCTTGGCTTCCTCGTCAGTACCCAAGACTAGAGTCCTGGTAATGTCTGAACAGTAACTCATGAACTTAGCGCCGAAATCAAAGACCACTACATCGCCTAGACCAATCTTCCTACTGGTTGGGTAAGCGTGTGGGTACGCTGAGTTAGACCCTGAAGCCACTATTGTTTCGAAAGCCGTCCCGTCAGCACCTCCTAACCTCATATGACTGTCCAGCTTAGCAGCAACTTCCCTCTCACTTAATCCTACCACTCCCTCCTCAAGTAATTTGATGAAGCTGTCTTCTGAGATCTTTAAAGCTTGCCTAATCAACTCTATCTCCTCAGGTTCTTTGAGAGATCTCTGTGTGGATATGCGTGGGCTTATATCCTCAACAACTGCGTGATTCTTTAGTCTCTCACTAACCTCCCTAGCTAGTGGTGTAGCGTGACTTAAGTCAAGCCCTACCCTACCATACCCGGAATCACTTAAATACTTGGAAATCCACTCAGAAAGCCTTCCTTTAATTAATTTAGGAAACCCGGGTAGCTCGTACGTTGTGTACGGGAGTACCTCAACGCGCTCACCAATCTCATCTGACAACCTCCAGAAATCTAGAGCTGGGGTAAGGATCTTAGGGATCTCACCCTTCTCATACAGTATGAAGGTACCCCCAGGTCTCGGCACACCAATATAGTAGAGCACGTTCCACTCATACGTCACCAAGACCGCGTCTAAATTAAGTTCATCAATTATTTTACCGAGTTTACCTAACCTCACGGACGAACCCTACTTAAGATTGCGGGAAGCTTATTAAATTATAAGAGACTCCGTAATCAAGAACCCTTCCTAGTGTTGGGTCTCCCGCATAAAATATTTGCTATGAAAAACGAAAAATTTTTAAGAGTTAAACACTCTAAATCTTGGTGTTTGTTTTGGTTAGGAGGACAAGAGTAGTTATAGTTGGTGCGGGAGGAAGGGATTTCCATAACTTCAACGTAGTCTACAGGGATAACCCTGACTACGAGGTAGTAGCTTTCACGGCAGCTCAAATACCGGGTGTGGAGAGGAGGAGATATCCTGCTGAATTAGCTGGGTCACTCTACCCTGACGGGATACCCATAGTCCCGGAAAGCAAGTTAAGCGAGATAATCAGGGAGTTCCATGTAGACGAGGTCGTCCTGTCTTACAGCGACTTAAGGTACGAGGATGTTGGAAGAATAGCTTCCATAGCGTTATCTAGCGGTGCTAGCTTCAGGCTACTCTCCCCTAGGGAAACCATGCTGGCTTCTCACAAGCCTGTGATAGCTGTCACTGCTGTGAGGACTGGTGCCGGGAAGTCAACAGTGTCTAGAGCAGTTGTTAGAGAGTTGCTGAGTAGGGGTATTAAGCCCGTTCCAGTCAGGCACCCCATGGCTTACGGCGACTTAAGAGAGATGGTGGTGCAGGTATTTAGAAGTTATGACGACTTGATTAAGTGGAAAGTGACCGTGGAGGAGAGAGAGGAGTACGAGCAATACTTGAGACTGGGGCTCCCGGTACTTGCTGGGGTAGATTATGGTAAGGTACTCACGACCGCTGAGAGCATGGGTGACGTGATATTATGGGATGGCGGGAACAACGACTTCCCGTTCTACAGGTTTAACTACATGATAACGGTAGCTGATGCCATGAGGCCGGGGCAGGAGGTTGGGTCATACCCTGGCGAAGTGAATGTGAGGATGGCTAACGCGGTGGTAATCAATAAGGTTAGTCAAGCTTCTGCTGAGTCCGTGAGGACGGTCCTCAATAACGTCAAGAAAGTTAATCCACGCGCTAAGATATGCTTAGCTGACATGGAGGTAGCACTATCAGAGCCTGACCTAGTGAGAGGTAAGAGAGTTTTAGTAATAGAGGACTCGCCCACAGTCACCCACGGGGGAGTGCCTTATGGCGCAGGGTACGTAGCAGCTAAGAAGTACGGTGCTTCAGAGATAATTGATCCAAGACCCTACGCCGTAGGGATTCTCAAGAAGCTATATGAGGAATACCCACACATGAAGGAAGTCCTACCGTCCACTGGATACACTCCTGACCAGCTAAGAGACCTGGAAGAAACCATAAACAGAACACCTGCAGACGCGGTCGTGCTAGGAACTCCAGCGGATATCACTAAGCTGATTAAGATAGATAAGCCTGTAGTGAAGACGGCTTGGGAACTCAAGATACTGGAAGGTCCTTCAATAAAAGAATTAATAGATGAGTTCCTAGAAACTCTATAAAGAACTCAAACCACGTTTTACGTTAAACCCGACTTAATTCTTGCTCGATCAGCTTAACTACTTCAAGCACTCTGAGCGCGTCATGAAGGGTTGGAGCGTCTGAAGGCTTACTACCACTTACAGATCTTATGAAATCCCTTAACTCGGCCTTAAGAGGTTCCTCCCCCTCAACTTTCTGCACGTAACTACGGTCAGCTCCCCTAAAGTTGAGGGTAGAGTCCGTAAATGAAGCCTCACAATATGTACTCTCGGTGACGACCTCAATACTACGAACCTTCACTGGTAGAACACCGTCAGTTATTAAGTAGGTCACAACATCATCTAACAGTAGTGACGCGTGGACCTCCTGAGGCACGTTATTCTCTACCTTAAACCCCATAACACTCATTAATTTAATCTCATGTGGATTAATGAGATTAAGCGCTAGATCTACGTCGTGAATCATTAAGTCCAGAACCACCGAGAACTTCCTTCTATGCGGTGGTCTAGCAGACAACCTCTTAAAAACTAAGTACTTGATCTTATCCTTAAGAGTGTTTTTTAAGGTCTTAATTACTGGGTCATACCTGACTATGAAGCCCGGCTGCACCACAAGCGAGGAGGACTCAGCCACCTTAATTAATTCAGCGACTTCTTCAGGTTTTGTTGAGACAGGTTTCTCTATGAAGGTGTGTAAACCCAGGTTTAGAGCCTCCTTAGCTACCTGAAATAATTCGTTAATGGGAACTGATATAGCTACTGCCTCTACACCTAGCTTGGCAAGCTCTTTAACTGTTCTGACGTGAGCGCCGACCTTAAACGCGTTAGCGACCTCCAAAGCCTTACCTACGTCTGTGTCAGCCACCCCAACCACGTTAACCAGACCTTCCTCCTCCAGTTCTTTAAGAACCCTCACAATATTCTTTCCCCAAACACCAACTCCCACAACACCTACCTTGACCTCGCTCAACTCCCACACCACAAATTACCTTGATATCCTACCTACTAGGTTTAAGTAATTATTATAAACTGCAGTTACAACCTCCTCAAACCCCACTCCCTTTATCACGGCAATCTCACGCATTAATTCAGGTATTAGCTCAGGTTCTAATCTAAGCCCCCTATACTCGTAGGGGCCGTCAGATTCCGTTAATATGATGTCCAGCGGTGCTTGCTTAACCACTTCCCTCATCTTAGGCTGCCTTAACAAGGCTACGTTCACACCTATGAAGTACCCTAACTCCTTAATGTTTTTAAGGTATTCTAGTGGGCCCGTATACCAGTGAATCACTGCGGTCTCGACAGCGCTTCTAGACAGTATCTCAAGCACTTCTCTCCAAGCACCGGCGGCGTGGAGAAGCAGTACTTTCCTATCACTCAATGCTTGAGTAACAAACTCGCTGAATATCTTTAGTTGTAAATCGAAGGTTTCAGGCGTGAACCTCTTGTCCAGCCCTACCTCACCTATGAAGCTCACGTTATCTACTAATTCCAAAACTTTAGCAAGATCGTCTGCGGACACCTTACCAACGTTCCACGGGTGGATCCCTACGGCAGCTCTCACGTTAGAGCATTTCTTTTCAATTAATATGTTAGTTAGTGATGAGTGTAAATCTTCAGAAACAGCGATTAATTCTATATCATCTCTACCGCACAGACTAGATATCCTCTCTTCTGGGTACTCGTTAAGGTGTATGTGTGAGTCAACATACTTCTTTCTCATACACGTTACCCCCACTTACCTTAATGCATCTATAATCTAAGCCGAAATCCCCTAGTAATTTCCGTGCTGCCGGCGTTAAGGACTGCGCTACTATAACTCCCCTAACGTTACTCATACCTAGTCTTGCGTAGTACTCCACATATCTCCTCAGCTGGAAAACCGCTTCCACATCAGCTAAGTCTCTCTTAACTTCAACTAATATCAGCGTGTTATCCTTCCCGCGAAGAACTAGGTCTATGCGGCCGTGAGGGGTTGATACCTCCTTAGAAACTAGCTCAGCGTTTTCATCAATTATTCTCGGGTTGTTTGCTAGGAACTCAATTATGTCTTTCTCAGTTCCTGAAATAACGAACTTGCCCGACCCTAACTTAGCTATGAGTACCTCGCATTCCCCTCTTAACCTAATTATGAGTTCCTCACGAGGTCTTGATCTCACTGCTCTAAGAATTAGTGTGTCGCCCTCAAGTTGTGTGGTGACGTGTGAGTTGGGTTGCCAGTTAATAGGCTCCCTCCCCACAGACTCGTGAACCAGTACCGTCCCGTCTTCCTTAATTATTATGAGTCTCCACGAACCGCTAGCTTTTGAAGACGCTCTCCCAGTATATTCTACCTCGCACTCCCCTAAAGCTAATATCGTCGCGTGCTTAAACCATTTCCTCACTAACTGGTGGAGTTCTTCAGGTCTTACGCTTCCTCTGTAATGTATCTTCTCCCCCACCTACAACACCAGCAATTAAGTCTGTGACTTCCTGAAGGTTTAACTCAGGTAGCGTGGCTGAAGCCGCTTCCGCGTGACCCCCGAACCTCCCCCTACCTAGCTTAGCGATACTCCCGCACAACCTAAGTGCTTTGTCATCTAAGGTTCTCACAGTGACCACTACTTTATTCTCCTCACCCCTTACTAAGATGATGTCGGATTTGTACATCCTGGCAAGTTCTGTGGTCCCAACGCCTAGTAAGCCGGCGAAGATCCTGGACTCAGGGAGTGAGAGTATGGAAATCTTTACTAGGTTTCTGTAGGATATCGCGTTCTCACTCATCACTTTAAGTAATCGACTCAATATGAATTTAGCTGTCTTATACCTTTTCCTAACCACCTCATCGGATTCCATGTCCTTACCCTTCATGAGTAGGGTGAGCAGGTAGTTCATGAAGTCGTAGTCTCCCGGGTCTCTAGCAATAGATAATTTTATGACGTCAGCTATCTTAGTTACCTCAGCCGACGAGGATTCACCTCCCTCGCAGACGTCCGCTACGTCAACCAATAACTTCTCGTAAGGATTTGGTGAGATTTTGAGTGAGTTAATCATTAGCCTAGGACATGACTGAGCTTTCTCACACACAATCTTCACGTTCTTAAGCATGCTATCAACTTGCTTGACGTACTCTAGCGAGCTCACATGATGGTCCACGATCGTAATCTTCCTTGAGCTATTCCCGACCTTAATTATTTCATTAACTAACTCATTACTAAGCGCTATGTCTAAGAAAACTATCTCGTCAGCACCTTCACGATACCCCCTCATGAAGTCTAGGTTGGCTCTCCAGGGCTGGGTAAAGATGACTGAGATGTTAGATGGCCACATGTCTTTCATGAAGTGTTTTATGTAGAGGTAGGCGGAGATTATTCCGTCGCAGTCTCCGTGAGTCACCACTATACTGCCGACCAACCCTCATCACTACTAAGAATTCTAGGAATGCCTTTTAAAGAAAATCGCGGAATAGTTTTATCGGCCTGATTAATTTTCTTAACCTAGGATAAGTTTTTAAGACAAAAATTATTATATTTTAGTTACGGAATATTATCTGGGTGTGGTATCTGGATAAAGAGCTAGTTCAGATTAAGGATCCTATACATGGTTACTTAAGGTTAGTGAAGCATGAGATATGCTTGGTTTCTTCATCGCCAATGCAGAGGTTGAGGAGGCTTAAGCAGTTAGGGACTTCCCACCTAGTTTACCCGGGCGCGGTCCATAACAGGTTCTCGCATTCTTTAGGCTCCATGTATGTTGCCGGGGTGTTCGCTGAGTACGCATACTCGAGGCTTAAGCTTAGGTCGGATGAGCTTAACAGGCTTAAACTCATAGCGAGGCTTATAGGTTTGTTGCATGACTTAGGTCACGGACCGTTCTCGCACACATTCGAAGACCACGTTCTCGTAAATTACGAGATAAATCACGAGGTTTTAGGGAGTAGGATAATTAAGGAACACCCAGAGATAACTCAGTGTTTCGATAACTACATAGAGAAAGAGCTAGGCATCTCAGCCGAAGTCATGGCTAAGCTTATAGAGGCAGTCTCACTGGAGACGTGGCCGCTTACTTCAAGCATAGTTGACGGAGTCAGTGAGAAAACCTTATACTACATAATCAAGGGGGCTTACAGCGCTGACATAGTGGACTACCTGCTCAGGGACTCGTACTTCACCGGCGCTAACTACGGCTTCGGGCTTGACTGGGAGAGGCTGGCATTCCACTCAAAACCCGTTAAAGACAGGATCGTGCTGGAATATAAAGCTAAGGACGTTCTAGACCACTTACTCATAGCTAGGATTTTCATGTTTAAGACCGTATACTACCACAAGACTGTGCGAGCGTTCGATAAGATAGCTGGTGAGATGTTACTCAAAGCAGATAAAATACTGAATTACGGCGAGAGATTCGATGATGTGACTAAGTATGTCGAGTTAGATGATGAGTACGTATTATCTCACCCGGAAGTCAGGCAATTAGAGGAAAGCAAGTATCTACTTAATAGGAAGGTACCCTACAAAAACATCTACCAAGCAGTCTTACCAGTCGATCAGACTTTGAAGGGGTTCTTAACAATAAGTAAGGAAGCTATTAAGAGAAGCCTTGAGGAAAAGCTGAAGAGCCTGCACCCGGAAATAGTTGATGAGGGTAACGTGATCTTCGTGGACACACCTAAACTACCGACTAACCCCATGTTCGAGGAAGCCGTGATCTATATAGAAAACGAGGACGGGGAAGTGGAGGCGAAGCCCGTGAGGGAAACCGTAGCGGGTTCCATGCCAGCGGAGCTAGCGTTTCTCCGAATCTACGTGAGAGATAAATACATGCAGTACTCGAACGAGGTAAGGGATATTGCTAGGAGCATATTCTCAGGGAAGGAAATACGTAGCTTTTACTAGTTTACCTGAGCACTCATCAATCAAGACATTGCTCTAAAGGATGTTTTGATCGTCGTAATCCTTAATTACCCCCTGAAAAGAGTATATATTTTCTTCGGGGATGATGAATGGAACCGATTAGAGTGTTAGGTCTTAATGCGTCTCCGAGGAAGTACGGGAATACATATAAGTTGCTAGAGGTGGCTCTTGAAACCGCCTCAATGTACGGGGCTGAGACAAAACTGATCCACTTATACGACTACGACATAAAGCCTTGTGAGGGTTGCTTAAGCGATGAACAGCTCACTTGCAGACCCCCCTGTATCAACGACGATGGTAGCTGGTCTGTGTTGGAGGAGGTACTTAAGAGCGACGCACTAATAGTAGCAACCCCGGTGTTCTGGTACGGGCCCTCAGGACATCTAAAAAACTTGATAGATAAGTTAACCGTATTTGAGAACATGATCTTCATCGACGGTAAGTCGTGGGTTGAGGGTAAGGTAGCTGGATTCATAGCTGTCGGCGCTGAAGCCGGGGCCGTGATGACCATAGCATACTTAATGAGTGTTTTTAATTCGTTCGGGTACTTAATACCTCCTTGGGCCCTAGCATACTATCAGGGAACGGACGACGTCTTGAAAAATAGGGAAGCAGTAATGGACTCAGCTAACATAGGTAAGATCGTGGTGGAGGTAACTAAGATACTCAAGAATAACTCGCCGAGAAAATGGTATGAGCCAAACATACTTGATGTGCTGAAGGAAAAGGAGGTGTTAACTCGGGTAGCTAGTAAGGCTGAGAACCTAAGAAAAGAAGCGAGTAATAGGAGGTTAGAGATCGTGAGAAAGTTACTTCAGGAGAAGCCGGACGACTATAGGGGCTGACCTCCTCCCCGCCCTGAGGGGCGCGGGGTCCTGCTAGTGCGGGGGTTTGGGGCTACGTCTCCTTGCTTTGGGGGTTTAGCCTCGGGGCCGGGTCTCCGACCCGTTACCCCCACCCCTTCTTCGAGGGACTCGGGGTTATGGGTGCTCCAGCAATCATAGTCTCGGGAGCATAGTTCTAACCTAGTGTGTTTAGCGCACGTATTGAGTATTGCTAGAGAGTGACTCCCGAAACTCACGAACACCAACAGCATCACCAAGAACATCACAAAACACGAGGCACATAAAC
>CAZWSU010000002.1:0-13195 GCA_964636755.1 uncultured Desulfurococcaceae archaeon | reverse complement strand
TCTTCAGCGAGCTTAAGACTGTGTACGGGAAGGGTATTCCGAGCCTGTACGTCATTCTGCCTGTGATCAGCAATCTACGTGGGTTGCGTGCCGGCTCCTTCAGGAGCTTGGCTTTCTCAACCCAGTCCCACTCAATAACCTTAAGTCCTGAAGCGATTGACTTGTAGACGACGTAGCTGTCGTCCGCGGGACACGCAGGCCACCTACCGCCGAAGAGCTTTAGGTATTTCCTAGCGTTTACGACCATGGCGGCACCCCTACCCATCACGTCATAACCGCTCCCAACGTTCGCTTCAATGAACCTCGGGCCGAAGACTACGTCATCGTCGAGCTTGAGGAAGTAGTCGTAGTCCTCCAGCCGATACTTCCTGAAGGCTGCAGTAAGAGATATCCCGACCCTCTCGCCCACGGTGAGCCTGTGATCAGGCTTTACAACAAGGCAGTCAATACCGCCTAAGCCCTCGAAGCTGTCTACGCAAGCATCTTTATGGGCAGCGACAATCACTACTCTTTCAGGCTTCAGAGTCTGGATTGAGAGACTCTTCAGGACGTGGATTGGCTTCTCCTTATAGGACAGGACAAACGCGATCACACGCAACGAAGACCCCTCACCACCCCCGGCTTTTGGCTTAAGCACATCATCACCTCTCAATGGTAGGGCATAGGTAGTTGTCCGTGCATTATCTTTTGGTAACTTGGGGTGTTTTGTTGTTTGCACGGGCTTCTCCCTCAATCACCTCATCTCTATCAGTTGTTCATTGGGGGCTACATTCCCGCACACCTGGTGTGCGGGGGCGCCGTCATCAGCACAAGCCTGATGACACTAATACCTTCAATATAAGAAGAAATATAAGCTTTACATCACCCAAAATTTCCCAAAACACCCAAGTACTCAAACTAACAATTAGTCCGCTTAATGACCTCGAAGCATCCTGATTATACTACCGTTACTTTCACGTTATGTTTCCTCGCGGCGTCCGCTTGTTTTTCATCACTCGTTACGAGTTCTAGATTTCTTTTCTTAGCTAATGTTATGAAGAGAGCGTCATAAATCGTTATTTTACTTTTCACAGATATTTCGAAAGCTTCTGCTAGGTATACTTCCTGGGGCTCGAGCGGGAGTGGCCTACCCTCCACTAAATCCTTAACGATCTTTAGAGCTAGCTCGAAACTCATCTCACCTCTTAAAACCTTCTTCCATAAAGCACTTACTACTTCCTTGATGGCTAAGTCAAGCGTTAACACTCCTTCAAGAATGATTTCCCTTGCTTTCTCCCAGCCAGCCTCACGTGATAGATACTTGATTAGTGTTGAGGAGTCAATGACTCTCACGATCCTCCCTCACGGACATGACTGAGAATCCTTCCCCGCTAGGCTTAACGTCTTTGAGGAGCTCATCCCACCTCTCAACGAATCTCCTTATCTTAACTCTCCACGCTAGATCCTCCAAGAACCTCCTCACTTCCTCACCCACATCAATACCACTCTCCTCCAAAACCTTCTTAACCTCCTCACGAACTCTAACACTGATTACGGCGCTCGTGACCATCACCGTAGACAATATTGTTTACAAACTTATAAGCATTTACTTCTCCGTGAACCCTGACTTCCTCCCCGCCCTGAAGGGGCGAGGCTTTCGGTTGTAAATACGGCCTGCCTCAGCGATGATGACTTTAGCGAGCACAATCACATTCCCTAAACCTAACTGGGTACTTCAGGGGATTTCCCTAAAAATAATGTTTCAGAACCTAATCTTAAACCTGAATTATGGATGGTTGTGTAGGTCCCGTAGTGGTCTGTAACTTCCTGAGTGTATCGCCTAAAGCGACGTATAGGAGTATCCACGCGACTATCCCGAGGAACCCTAAGAATATGTTGAGTATGAAGAATATGCCGGCGATTAAGTATAGTACGTTACGGTACTCGTCGTTGAGTTTGAAGCACAAGATTATGATTCCTACGAAGCCTATCAACAGGAAGACAAGCCCGATAATCAGTATGAAAATCCCTACGATGAGTAGGGTTAGTATAGCACCTACCAAACTCAGGATCAAACCCCACACATAACCTATCTTAATGAGGGATGAAGCCGTCGAGAACTCCGGGTTGGCCTGAGCCAAGCTACTCGTCCCGGGAATGAAGTCTGAGTAGAAGCCGATAAGCGCTATTATAGCCCCAACCACTATTAAAACTATCCCTAAGACAAGCCCTGATAACGCGCCGATGAGCGCTCCACCCCCTATAAAGCCTCTCATCACAGCAGCGAACGTACCACCAATCATTATCGTGAGCCCTATCCCCAGAAATATCCAGGCGATAAGTATCATCAACGCACCCTTCCTCATCCTCTGGAAAGCATTAACGACGTTAGTGCTTGGGGTGCTTGGTGGGATTGTCGCGTAAGACATTTTACCACCGAATAATATCTCGCGCCCCATACATATAAGTTACGTACGCGTATCTTACCGAGGTCGTGAAGAAAGTTCCTCACGACCTCTGCTCAGGCAACGTGAGAACATTCTTTAATTCTTAAGGGGAAAATACTTAATAAATGAAATCCGTGAACTTCCTCGTAAACTCTTCTGGTTTCTCTATGAACGGTGTGTGCCCGGCACCCTCAATCACTAACTTCTCGTAAGTCCCGCCCTTCACGAGGTACTCGTCTAGGAAGGTCTTTATCTGACTCACCATGGGTTGCGGCGGGAACTTATCAGGTCCCGGATACCCAGGTATGTATCCTGCAAGCCCTAAAACAGCTACGTCAAGCAGTGACGTGTCAGACACTATTATGTCTTTACTTCCGTGAACCCAGAGTATCGGGGGTTTCCTCACCACTT
Organism: uncultured Desulfurococcaceae archaeon; assembly: GCA_964636755.1. Taxonomy (GTDB): domain Archaea; phylum Thermoproteota; class Thermoprotei_A; order Sulfolobales; family NBVN01; genus Zestomicrobium. Next base: position 10,358 of record CAZWSU010000002.1, on the reverse strand, counting down.
TCAAGACCTCTCTTAAGTTGAGGTATTTAGGACTCATCGCGTTTAACACCCCCCTACCCCCCGGCGCTACGTATGGCCAGTTAGGGCTCTCCACGTAATCCCCAGGATAATTATCCTCGCCGACCTCAGTACTGAACAACATTCTTAAGAGCTTGCTCATCAAATCCTCGCTAATCACGTAGTCTTCAGCGAAGTATGCCTTAACCGCGTTGGCCGGCGCTGACGGGTGGTCGGTCCCAGTGTACTTAGCCTTAAGCAACCTAATGAATTCGGGGTTGTACTTAGCTACGAGACCCGCGCCAGACCCTGAGTAGTCCTCATAGCACGGCGTCCCGTACACGTCTTTAGTCCCTCCGAAGCCGTAGGGGGGTAGGGGGTCAACCAACACAACCTCCCTCACCCTGACATCGCTCGGAGCGTCTAAGAGTGCTTGTAGCGCCACACCCCCTCCCATACTATGCCCTACCAACACGTAAGAATCGTATTTAAGTGTCGCCAACAACCCCAGCACGTCATCTGAGAAGTCCCTTAACCCTCTAGTAGCGTTCACAGGCCTCCTCCCACTATCCCCGAAACCCCTCAAATCCGGGGCTACGACGTCGAAATCTTCAGGTACCTTACTCATGAAGTCTTCCCAAACCAGTGATGAGGAGAGGTTGCCGTGAATCAATACTACTGCTTTCCTCGCCCCCCTCTTAAGGAGCCTAAAACTAATCTCAAAACCTTCACTAAGCTTAACCCTAAGTATTTCCGGAAGTTGCGTGGGGAACACCCAACCCTAATTAAGGGTTAAAATTAAAAATCTTCAGGTTACTCCAGTAAATAATTGATTGAGCCCCACATCAAGCTTTAGGGCTTGAGATCGTGGTTCCTAAGTCTATAGGTATCACGACGCCGTTCAGGGCTTCATTCTCTACTATATGCCTCACTAACTTAGCTACCTCCTCAGGCTCCACGAGTCTCGGGATAGGTATCCTCTTCAGGTAGTCCCTCAATATCGGTGTAGGCACCGCTAAAGCCATCCGAGTCTTAACGAATCCGGGAGCTATCGCAACCACCCTTATCCCGTACGGGGCCAGCTCCTTAGCTAACGTGTAGGTAAGCCCTATCAAGCCTGACTTAGACGCCGCGTAATTCGCTTGCCCTAAATTACCTAACAACCCAACAATAGATGACACGTTGATTATGACGCCTCCCCCACCCTTAATCATGTAGGGTGTCACGACCCTCGAGCAATTATACGCTCCGGTCAGGTTCACCCTTATCACAGCGTCCCACATATCCGGGCTTATCCTCTGTAAGTACGCGTCCTTCGTTATCCCCGCGTTATTGACTAAGACGTCCACCCTCCCAAACTCACCCACCACTTTCTTAACCCCTTCCTCAACAGACTCATACTTAGAGACATCCATCTCAACGAACAAAGCCTTAGACCCGGCTTCAGCTATCGCTTTAATAGTTTTCTCCGCTTCCTCATCACGCGAGATATCGGCCACAGCTATTAAGTAACCTGACCTAGCCAGCTCCAAGGATATAGCCGCTCCTATCCCCCTAGCACCCCCAGTCACTAAAGCAACCTTCCTCTCACCAACCTCAACATCAGCGGGTATGAAGACGGGTATGGCGCCGAAGACGCTCCAAGACTCGACTACGTCCCCAACCATTCCCACCTTAAGCTTCCCGAAGAACTTCCTATCTATCCGGACTACCCTCCTACCACCTTCCTCATTCTCCACCACCCCTATAGCGTAGGTAGACTTGTAAGGCAGTACCGGCGTGTACAACTCCGTGTAAGTAATTAGCTTCCAGACCATCACGATCACCTACTGAAAATAGCTACTACGGACGTCGCTCCAGTACCCCCGTGATTCTCCACCAACCCTACCTCAGCACCCGGTACCTGCCTCTCACCCGCCTCACCCCTCAACTGCCAGTAGATCTCAGCAACCATGCCGACGCCCGTAGCTCCTATCGGGTGCCCCTTAGACTTAAGACCCCCGCTAGGGTTAACAGGTATCTCACCGTGGAATGTCGTGACGCCCTCTCTAATCAGCTCAACGCCCCTACCTCTCTCAGCAAGACCTAACATCTCGTAAATTATTATTTCCGCTATGGTGAACGCGTCGTGGACCTCCATCACGTCCACGTCCTTAGGGGATATGCCAGCACCCCTGTAAGCTTCCTCACCAGCTTTCTTAACAGCCCTTAAGGCCGTTAAATCCTCGCGCTGGGAAACCCCTGGGTGGTCGTGGTACATGGCTATTGACCTCAGCACGACTGGGGTGTCGGTATATCTCCTCGGCTCATTACTCACTATCAGAGCGGCGGCGCCGTCCGTTATTAGAGAGGAATCGTAGAGTTTTAACGGCCATGAGACGTACGGGGACTTCATGACGTCCTCAACACTGATCTTCTTCTGCATAGCTGCTAGAGGGTTCCTCAACCCGTTCTCATGATTCTTCACAGCAACTAAAGCAAGGTCTTCCTCCCTAGCCCCGTACCTACTCATGTAAGCCGTAGCTATTAGAGCGTAGAGTGAGACGAAGGGCGACCCAACCAAGACTTCCTCCGGGTGCCCGGCCTGCATCAAAACCTCGTTTACTTCCATGCTTGACGGTAGGTAACTCATCTTCTCGAAACCAACTATTAAGGCGTTCTTAGCTAGGCCACTCCTGAGGAAATTCCACGCGATGTAGAGTGCTGTACCGCCTGACACGCACGCGTTCTCAACTCTGAAACCCTTCGTGTTATTTAAGCCCAAATATGAGATGACGAGGGGTGCTGTATGCGTTAGCCCCCCGAACCTATCGGAAAAGTTAGATACTATGACTAAATCGATCTCGTCCTTACCAATACCTTTATCAACCTTCCCTAAAACCCCCTCCACAACCTCCTTAACCATGTCCCAAACCTCTTTAGATGACCTCAACTCGTACTTCAGACTATACGCTCCTATAACACCTACCTCCAACACAGGCCCCTCCTAAAATACGCTAACTTGAGTAATCTAGACGTAGGTAAACAATGTTTATTAAGTGTTCTAAGTGAGGGACGTGTGACGAGGTTAACTCACGCTTAAACAGATGTCTTACTCAAGTACTTGAGGGTTGAGGACACTATCCTCCTCTCAGCACGCCTCAACAACTTAGTTACCGCGGCGCGTGATATACCTAGCTCCTCCGATAACTCGACGATGTTTGTTTTCCTAGGCCATTCATAATACCCTGACTCAAGAGCTAGCCTCAGCAAACTTAATTGCTTATTAGTTAATTTACTTAACTCCATCGTTAATAGGTTTAGCGCTGCCAGGAAATTCATCGAGAATTCCGCGACCAGCTCGTCAGGTATTTCCTCAACCCTAGACCTCTCGATATAGTCGAACTCACTCACCCTACTCACGAACTCGTTAAGTAGCTTCTTGCTGTAGAATCCTAGAGTCCACCTCTCGTAACCTTCCTTAGCTATCCAGGGCGCTAGAGGCATCGCGTCAAGGAAAACACTGGTCTCCATAGTCTTAGTCCTGGTTATGTGCATCTTCACCTTAACAAAGTCTCTCTTCTTCTGTATTATCTCATAACTCCGTACGAGCTTGTAATTCTCTATCTTCTCTAAAGCCTTACTGGTGACTCCCTCATCCCCTAATAAAACCACGTATATCTTCTCATAACCTCGGGAAATCTCGGCTACGTTAGCTCCAGTAACTATTATCTTAGCGTCCTTCAAGTGCTCAACTAACCAGACAACAGGGCAATCATACTGCACTATGTCAAAAGACGCTACGTACATGTATTTAAGCCCATTTAAACATGTGATTGAAAAATATATAACTCTTTCTATCGACAAAATATGTAAACCTTTCTAAATCAAGAGTTCAAAATATGGCGGCACTTCTTATTAATCTTAGTTCGCAATAGTATGTTAGGTGAGGCGACGAGGTGTTTTGAATGTTTAATTTGATAGTCATTCATGAGCCAGGCCCCGATAACTGGAGGTGGGCTAGGAATCAGTTAAGGCAGTTGTTAGGTGCTGAGGGGAAGATCGTAGCTTCCTATCAGTCAGTGATGTTATACCTTGTTGAGGGGGACCCGCACCAAGTAGCTGAGAGGTTGAGGGAGAGTTTAAGGGGTGGCGGAACCCCGATAATCCGGGTTATCCCCGTAGATCACGTAGTCGATCCTTACCTAGACGAGGTCGTCGAGGTGGTTAAGAATATGGTCGTGAGAATCCCGCAGAACGAGAGCTTCAGGGTTACGCTTCAAGGACATTTAATGAGTATTGATTCTGAGGGGAGGAGGAAGGTGATGCACTCCATAGATTCTATCAGGGAGATAGCTAAGTACGTTGATAGACCGGTCAACCTCGAGAACCCTGACTGGATCGTTTACGTTAAGGTAGTCAGGTTATTGAGGGGTAGGAGGGTCGCAGCCGTATCATTACTTAAACCAATCGAGTTAATTAACTTGAGGGATCTCACGCAAGCGGAGGAGTCGGGTGAGGAGGTTAGTGAGTAGCAAGAAACTCTTCGGTACCGCCGGGGTTAGGGGGAGGTACTTAAGAGAGGTAAGTCCCGAGGTTTTCCTATACCTAAGCGCTACCATAGCGACCTACTTCAAAGCACGTAGGAGTGTGGTGGGGGGTGACGGCCGACTAACCACGCCCGTCTTAAAAAGCTCTGTGGTGACAGGACTCCTAGCTTCAGGTTCTGAAGTGATTGACGTAGGTTTAGTTCCCCTACCTGTCCTAGCATGGAGTACCAGGTTCTTGAGAGGGGATCTCGGGATTTACGTAACCGCCTCACATAACCCACCTCAAGACAACGGACTCAAAGCTTTCTACGGTAACGGGATGGAGATCTTGGAGGAAGACGAGCTCAAGATCGAGGAACTCTACGTTGGTAGGGGGTGGGTGCTCGTTGACTGGGACGCTACGGGGTCTTACGCTAGCGCCGCGCATGTGGTGAGTGAGTATATAGAGGAGTTACTGAGTAGGTTGAGTCCAGTTGGTAGTGGTGGTAGGGTGCGCGTCCTCATCGACACAGCTAACGGCGCCGCGTCATTAGTAACTCCTAAAGTCCTCACGGAGTTAGGTGCTCAGGTCATCACGCTAAACTCAAACATTGACGGGAGGTTCCCGGGGAGGCATCCAGAGCCAAGACCAGATGTCTTAGAGCCCCTACTCCCGATAGCTAGGGAGTTAAGAGTCGACGCGTTCTTAGCTCACGACGGGGACGGGGACAGGCTAGCTGTCTTAAGCCCTGCTAAGGGATTCATAAAACAAGACAGGATCATCGCGTTACTAGCTAAGGAAATGCTGAGCGAGAGGAGAGGGACCGTGGTAGTCTCCATAGATGTCGGCAACGCGGTGAGGGACGTTGTGGAGGAGGCCGGCGGTAAGCTAGCTATAACTAAGTTAGGAGCTACGCATACCGGCATACTCAAATACCCAGACGTCGTGATGACCGCGGAGCCTTGGAAATTCATAGACCCGGGGTGGGGTCCGTGGGTAGACGGGGTTTACCAAGCAGCTATGCTGACCAAGTTAATGATTGAGAGGAAATCTAGTATTGACGAGTTACTGAAGGAGATTCCTGACTACCCTCAAGCAAGAGTCTCAGTGGAGGTACCTAAAGAACTCAAGGAGGAAGTATATGAGTGTCTGACAACAAAGTTACTGGAGTGGAGAACTCCTGACTCCGAAATACTGACAATAGATGGTTTAAGAGTTAATTACGTGGATAGGTCGTGGCTCCTAGTAAGGAAGTCGGGAACGGAACCCAAGATCAGGATTTACGGCGAGTCACTGACCTACGACGACTTAAAGAACAAGGTGAACACCTTAATAACTGAAGCGAGTAAGGTCCTCAAGAAACACGGGCTGGGTGAGGTAAGAATTGACGGTAAGATAATACCTTAATTCCGGATCTCTTAACGCTTGATTCCACCCAAACATCAACTATGGAACAACTCACCTGCGGTCGGAGAGACTTCATCAAATGAATCTGACTACCTCACTTAATGGTTTTCTAGACCTTGTCTTAGGGGTTTCTGCCGGGTAGCCGAGCGCTATGATCCCCTGTAACTCACACCCCTCAGGTGGTTTAAGGACTTCGTCGAATTTACTCTTAAGTAGTAGGGGGACGCCCAGCCAGACAGCCCCGAGCCCGAGGGAGTGAGCAACTAAAATCATGTTCTCCAGTGCTGCGGCAACAGATTGTATAGCGAATACCTTCTCCTCCTCGAAAAATCCCTCAACATGGGTTGTTTTCCTTAAGTCGACGTATCCAGCTATATAAGCCGGCGCTAAATACATGCCCTCACGAATTCTCTGAACCCACTTACCCACCTTATCAGGCGGTAGCGGGTTCTTAAGAGCGCGCGTAGCGTAAAACTCGTGAGCTTCTAAGAGTAACTCATGTATCTTGCTCCTTAACCCTGACTCCCTAACCACAATGAAGAACCACTGCTCATTATTACCAGCGTTAGGAGCTCTCACACCAGCTTCAACAATCTTAAGTAAAACGTCATCAGGTATTGGGTCACTCCTAAACCACCTCACACTAGACCTACTTAACACGGTCTCGAGAAAGCAATCACACCTCAATTAACTCACCAAAAATGAGTTAACCCCGGGTATTAATGTCTTACGCCATTACTAATGTGAGGAAGCCGACACTGGAGATTCTTCGAGAACATACTTAAACGATTTAACGCCCACAGATTTTCCCTCAATTCTTTGGCGATTAATTTTCGATTTTAACGAACAGAAATTGCTGGGAGCTCGGGTAGGTCATAAATGTTTTTCAAGTTATGCCAAGATTAATTAAATATTTTCTTGGATAGCACATAACAGATTTCCAGAGATAGATTTAAATACCGTTTTAAGTTTATGATAATTGTCGTGAATTGCGGGTGAGACGTGATGCACGGCTTAAAACGTGATAGGGTCTTAGTCCTCCCGTTAGTGTGTCTGTTGTTAGTGGCTTTAGTCACGTCCGTTAACTTAGGTGGTGCGTTGACTTCATCGTCTTTAGGTCTCGCGAGCACCTACCCGAGCACGTGGTTAGTGACTCTTGGAACGCCTAAGGATGATTACCCGTGGTGGGGTTTGGAATTAGGTGATAGGGGTTACGTGTACGTTTTCGGCCAGAGCGATCATTGGAAGCCGCTTGGCTACAACTCCCTAATAATGTCTAAGATTAGTAGGTATGGCGAGAATGTTAAGAACGTGATAATCTACGGTAACGGCACGTTAATGGGTAGAGACTTCAAAATAATTGAGGGAGTTATTTATGCTGTAGGTCAAGTGACGGGGTACGGAGCTGGAGGAACCGACGCATACTTACTCGCCTTCTACGAGAACGGCACGGTAGCTTCATTCACTACTTACGGGTCCCCACAACTCGACGTCTTCTGGCGTCTAGCGGTAGGCAGGAATAACACCTTATATCTTACCGGATATACCATGGGTCTAGGAGCTGTCAAGAGCGATGCCTTCATAGTTAAGGTGGACTCGAATGGTGAGGTTCTTTGGTCTTTGATCGCCGGCGGGTCGCAGTACGAGTACTTATGGGGAGTGACTACGTGGTATGACCCAGCCTCCGATCAAGAACATGTTGTAGTTGTCGGGCAGACAAATAGTTTCGGTGCTGGAGGATATGACTGCCTACTAATCAAGCTCACAGGAGATGGAATGGTGGAGTGGTCGCTAGTTTTCGGAACCCCAGCTCTAGACAGACTGGATAGCGTGGTCATAGGTGATGACGGGTACATATACGTTGAGGGCGCGACATATAACACGACGACAGGGAATCCTGACGTCTTAATAGCTAAGATCAGCTTAGGAGGCGAGGTTTCATGGATAACTAGGTTTGGCGGTGACGGGTCTGACGTACCCTACGCTATCTACTTAGATAAAGACTACGTCTACGTGGTGGGAGCTACTATGAGCTACTTTACCGGGACCTCATCAAATTATGACGCTTTCGTAGCATTAGTCGATAAGTCTTCCGGTGCTTTAACATCTTTCGTGAACTTTGGAGGGGTGGACACGGACATAGCTTACGGTGTTAAGTCAGACGTTAACTACGTTTATGTCTCAGGACACACCGCCTCATTCACGGAGGGGGGTAGAGACTTCTTCGTGGCTAAAATGAATAAGCAATACCTACTTGAGGAAAAACCAGAAACCCTCAAGTGGGTTTACGGGGACTTTCCCGAAGACGTTAACGTATCTAGAGTCATGATTGAGTCAGAGGTCTTCCCAGTTAATGTCTCAAGCGTGTACCTCACGCTGAACTACCAGCCGCCTACCACCTACAGTTATGAGTTGCTTGGGAGCTTGGTGGACGTCAGCACACACATAGCTACGACTAGCGGTAACCCACCCGCGGAAATAACCACTACGACTGAGGTAAGCACGGTCACCACCACAGCAACGACTACCACGACTAGAACGGTCGTGGATATCATAACGGAGACCTTAACTACTACGGAGACATTCACCACAACCAACTTAGTTACGGAGACAACAACCTACACAACTCAGAAAACAGTTACGGAGATTGTTGAGGTAACGACTACCTCGATCACCACACGTACCGAGACCAGGACTCAAACGAGCGAGGTAACTGCGACAAAAGTAGAGACTACGACTATGCCAGTACCAGTATTAGATGTCATGACTACCTTAGGTGTTGGTGGGGCTCTCTTAGTAGTCGGTGTGGTTTTGGGTGTAGTAGTAGCTAGGGTAGCTTTCAAGAAATAGGGGGTAGGGGCGTCAAAATGAAGTTGAGGAAGTTTTTTATTTCTTGTCTATTACTTGTACTACTCCTAACTTCTCTACCTGTAGTTAACTACGTCTTCGCTAACGCCTCAGAAGATCACTCTCTACACAAGATCGATCCCGAGCTACTTAGCTTGATTCAAAGTGATGAGGTGAGGGAGGTTGTCATCATATTAAAGAATCCTGACTACAGCGATCTCCAGATGATTAAGTATCTCAAAGGAGTTGAGGAAGTTAAGAAAACTCTTAAATCATATTCATACGTTACTCAAAACGATGTTAAGCAGTTGGTGCAGAGCTTAGGTGGTGAGGTACTCAATAACTTCTGGATTACTAACGCGATCCTAGCTAAAGTAAAGACTAGCACGCTGCCCATCATTGCCGGGAACTCCATGGTTGAGAAGATAATCCCTAATTTTGAGGTTCACGTGGATATGTTCGTGATCGAGAGGAATATCACGGCGTCTAGTGAGGTAGTCTCGTGGGGTATTGAGAGGATTAGAGCGCCTGAAGTTTGGGAGATAGGCTATAACGGGTCTGGTACCAGGATCTGCGTTATAGATACTGGCGTGGACGTGAGTCACCCAGCTCTTAGCGGGAAGCTATTCACCCTAGACCCTAACAATCCTTATTATCCAGGCGGTTGGATGGCTTTCGATAGTGCTGGAAGACCCTATCTTACGACTCCTCAGGATACGCATGGTCACGGAACACACACTAGCGGTACCGCGTTAGGAGGTGATACGAGGAACATTCTAATAGGCGTGGCCCCGGGTGCTACGCTCATGCACGTACTAGCGCTACCGTACGGGAGCGGGACCTTCGCCCAGACACTCGCAGGTATAGAGTGGGCCGCAGATCCCTACTACATTGACGTAGGTACTGGTGAGCGAGTCTACACAGGCATTACACCACACGTAGTCTCTATGAGTTGGGGGGCCAGGAACTATTACGGCGCTGAGTTCTTAACCCCTATCAAGCATTTGCTATTATTGAACATAATCCCTGTGGCGGCTATAGGTAACGGAGGACCCGGCACGCATGACAACCCAGGAAACATATGGGGTGTTTTCGGCATAGGAGCGACTGACGAAAACGATAACGTGGCTTCATTCTCTGGCGGTGCTAGGATTTACTGGCCCTACATACCTCCTGACTGGCCCTTCAACGGCACTTACCCCTCAGTTTACTTAAAGCCTGATTTTGCGGCGCCCGGGGTGAGGATAGTGTCGAGTATTCCTGGAGGGGGTTACGCCGCGTGGAGCGGGACTTCCATGGCTACCCCACACGTTGCTGGGTTGGTTGCGCTCATATATCAAGCTACTAAGTGGGATAAGTATCAGGTGCCTGAAATCCCTCTAAGAATTTACGAAATCCTCATGCACACTTCCCTTGATCTGGGGACGTCCGGTCAAGACACTAGGTATGGTTGGGGGTTGGTTGACGCGTATCAAGCCGTTAAGAAAGCGGTTGAGGTAGCGAAGATCAGCGGTGTCAAGGGATTTGTTCACGATAGTTATGACAACGCTCCAATACCTTACGTTGATGTGTACGCGTACGACTACGGAGGGAATTTA
>CAZWSU010000001.1:0-4182 GCA_964636755.1 uncultured Desulfurococcaceae archaeon | reverse complement strand
GCGGCTGACTCAGCACCACCACTCCTAGTACACGAAGCCAGAATACAACTACCCAGCCTAGAAGGAACAAGAGAAATACCAATAACAGAATTCTTCGTAGGGCCTAGGAAGACCGTCATGTATAAGACCGAGTTACTGCAGGAGATAATAGTGCCTTACGACGCTGATTTCGCTAAATCTTATTCTTACGTGAAGGTGGGTAGGAGGAACTCCTTCACCCTCTCAGTAGTAGCTATTGCCACAGTTCTTAAGATAAGGGATGGGGTTTTCGAGGACGTGAGGATAGCTTTAAACGCGGTCGCGCCAACGCCTGTGAGAGCTAGGAGTGTTGAGTCATTCTTGAAGGGGAGGGAGGTAGGGAGTGAGGTTATTGAGAAAGCTTCAGAGCTTGTATTGAAAGATATCTTACCAATAAGCGATGTTAGGGCTTCCGCAGAATACAGGAAGCACATCTCCAAAGTTTTAGTTAAAGATACTCTACTAAAGGCTTTAGAAAGAGCTGGTTTGAGGGGTGAGTGATTAAATGTTGGTAAGGTTTAGGTTAAACGGGAAGGAGATCGAGGTTGATGCGAGTCCTAACGAGATCCTCCTCGACACCCTACGCCTGAAATTAGGTGTGAGGAGTGTTAAGAGGGGCTGTGAGAGAGGGGAGTGCGGGACGTGTACGGTCCTTCTCAACGGTGACCCAGTAACTTCCTGCCTGATCTTAACACCTCAGGTTGACGGAGCAGAGGTAATTACTGTTGAGGGTTTAGAGAATGATCCGAAATTCAGGGAACTCGTTGAAAGCTTCGTTAGCGAGGGAGCGATTCAATGCGGTTTCTGCACGCCAGGCTTCTTACTCACCGCTTACGCCGCTATGAGCAAGCAGAAAATAAAGACTTTAGAAGACATAAAGAAGAGTCTAGAGGGCAACTTATGCAGGTGTACCGGCTACGTTAAAATAATAGAAGCAGTAGCTAAGGTGGCACTCAAGTAAAAGCATTTATTTCACGCAAATTAACGTGAAACTCAAAAACAGTTTTCTCAGTTAATCCCTCACCTAACTTACTGCAATTATCGTGAGGGCTGTTTTGGTTTTTGTGTGTATTTGTTTTGTTTGCTTGTTTTACTTAGTGTTTTAGGTTTATTAGGTAGGCTGTTACTGCGTGTTTATTCGATCCGTACCCCATGATTTCACCATATTACACACGAAGTAAGTACCCATGAAAGACGATGAACCACCACCTACCAAGAAACAGCTTAGCTGAATACATAGTACTATCATATAAATACCTCTCGATGAAATCATATTTGGGGTATTGTGTTGAGTGTTGAGAGAGAGATATATAATGATATCCAAACTAACGGCATAATAGGGCCTCATACCAAGATGATAGGGCCTGTTGCGGACGGCGGTAGGATAACGTTCGTTACTTCCCCGGGTTGCTGGGGTCCTATGATAACGCCTAATATTAGGGGAGGGCACGAGGTTAACGTTCCTGTAGCTGTAGAGGGGGCAAGGGTAGGTGATGCAGTGGTCATACGTGTTTTAAGTATAGAGGTGCTTTCTAAGGCTTCGTCTTCAGGTGTTGATGCGACGCGTCCGGGCAGCTATGTCGGTGATCCCTATGTGATGAAGAAGTGTCCTTCATGTAATGAACCGTGGCCAGACTTCTACGTGGATGGCATAGGAGATGACGCTGTTAAGTGTAGGAAGTGTGGGGCTCCTGCATCTCCTTTCATGATGGTTAACGGTTATACGATAATTTTTGATTTAAGTCTAGGGGTTGGCATCACCGTTAATAAGAGGATTGCCGAGGATATAGCTAAGAACGCGTCAGAATGGAGTGTCTTGCCAAGGAATTCTAAGCAGGTCCCGGTATTAATACTGGGTAAGAGTGATATTGTTGGGTTAGCGACGAGGATAAGGCCTTTCCTAGGTCAGCTAGGCAGTACTCCCGCTGTCGACATACCTGACTCACATAACGCGGGTGATTTCGGATGGTTCCTCGTTAACGCCCCACACCCTTACGCTATAACCAAGGACGATTACGAGACTAAACTCACTGACGGACACTTAGACGTAGACTCTGTTAGGGAAGGAGCTGCCTTGATAGTCCCAGTTAAAGTAGATGGTGGGGGGATCTACGCCGGGGATGCACACGCAATGCAGGGGGACGGCGAGGTAGCCGGGCACACCACAGACGTCACAGCCAAGAGCATAGTTGAGGTCTCAGTTATTAAGAACCTGAATTTAGAGGGCCCCATACTACTCCCGCCCGAGGAAGACTTACCGCCTCTAGCTAAGCCCTGGAGGAAGGATGAGTGGGATCACGTATTGAGTCTGGCTAGAAGATTAAAGATAGAGGTAGAACCCGTAGCTCCTGTCCAGATAATAGGTTCCGGACCAACGATAAACGAAGCAGTTATGAGAGGCTTCTTAAGAGCTTCCAAACTCTTCGGGATGAGTGTAGAGGAAGTGAGGAACAGAGTAACTATTAGCGGCGCAGTAGAAATAGGCAGGTTGCCAGGCATAGCACAGATAACTCTTCAAGTCCCAATAAGAATCCTGGAAAGATTAAGGATAGACAACATAGTTACGAGTCAGTACAGATTACCCTTTTAAATAAAACCATTCCATTTAATCTCGCATAGATTATCTCGTGCTACTGCGAGTTTAATGTTTCTCATACCAATATTCTTCATAATATCGTATGAAACTAAGACAGTAAATTTTTAAGCTTATTATCATATTTTTCTTGAGGTGATTTACCTGGGTAGTGGTATTAGTAAGACTCTCGCCATAGTTATAGGTGTTGTGATTTTAATTGCTGTTGTGGGGATCGTAATCTACATGACTAGCCTACCACCCCCAACAACCACAACACCAACCACGACCCCGACAACCACCACAAGTCCCACACCAACAACCACGCCAACAACCACACCAACCACAACACCCGCTATTCTTAAGAAATTACATACTCAAGTACTCTACATAATATCGAATGACGAATCAACCAGAATTCAGATGTACAAGGCTGGAGTAGCTGATATCGCTGCCGTGACCCCGGCTAGGTGGAAAGACGTTAACTTAACTCCCGTTGACGGACATAAGTTACTTTTATTTATCGATACTCAAAAGCCTAGATTAACTATACAGCATATAATAATTAACACTATGAAACCCCCGTTTGATGATCCGAGGGTTAGGCAAGCATTAGCTTACGCGGTTCCATACACCACGATACTGGATCAGATTTTTGGAGGACTTTACACGAGGCTCTACACAATAGTACCTAAGGGTATGTTTGGTTATACTGAATACGGCATTATTAAATATGAATTTAATGAGACAAAAGCTAGAGAGATATTGAATTCTATTGAGGGATTCGACCCATCTAATTATACCATAACCATAATTTACAATACGGGCAACACAGCGAGAGCTCAGATAGCAGCACTCTTGCAGAATTACTGGTCGAGACTAGGTTTTAGAGTTGTTGTAGAGACTTACAGCTGGCCTCAATACCTGGATAAAGTAGACCACTTCAACTTTGACGTAGCATTACTTGGTTGGATACCTGATTATCTAGACCCGGACAACTACTTAATGCCCTTCGTATGGGGTGGGGCGGAATTCACGGATTTAGAGTATCATAAGAACGTAGCACCAGCTGATGTTGGTGAATACATAAGTGTCGTTGAGAGGACCGTGGTTACGGAAGACTACGTTGTTGTAGTAGGGCCTAAGGGTTCTGGAGCGACCTACACAGGACCCACGGATAAGCCCATATTGGTTGTCAGTTACGTGTTAGATGAAGAGAAAACAAATGAGAATTGGGCTGAACCTATATCGATGGTGACTATAGGAGCTCCTGGATGGAAAGACGTACCGGTTAGTGCTCTAGTTAAGTTATCTAGGTCCGTTCTAGACCCAGAAGTACGTAAAGCAGTGATAAACGCGGCAGTAATAGTATTCAATAATGAAGCCCCGATGATAATGTTGGGTCAACAAGTTACTGGTAGGAACTACGGAAGCTGGGTACAAAACATGTATTATCCCTTAACAACTACCGCTAGATATGATTTAGTGTGGGAGACTCCCGACGCTCCAGTAAGAGATACTGGAGTACTAGGTATAAGGAATGATCAGGAAACCTTCGTGATAGCTACTTTTGGATGGCCAGACACTTTCGA